>CAVKNU010000205.1:0-4210 GCA_963657465.1 Lachnospiraceae bacterium | reverse complement strand
GCAAGGAACGGCGCTCGCTGAAGAAGTTGCGCATGGAGCGATAGCTCTGCTGATGAAGCTTGTTTGGTGCAATCCATACCCAAGCCACTCGGGAATATCGACACTGTCCATTCATCGGTAGGTCACGAGTCAACTCATCGAGCAAGGTACTCACCATCACCGTCTTTCCGGCTCCAGTAGGAGCCTTGAATATCAAGCGTTGACGGTCGTCTGGGTCGTTGAGCATCTCCACCATTTTCTGTTTCAGCTCACGCACCGCTTTTTTCTGATAATCACGTAGTTCTATCATAATCGTATCCTCCTTATTATTCGTTCACATAATCATAATTATCGCTGAGTGCTTCTTTCACAGCCTCTTCGTCTTCATGAAACTCAGCAATCATAGCCTCACTATATTTCTGTTCTGGCAAGATGTCGTTGTCATGTTCCAAGGCTTGCAAGAAAGCATCAGGCATGGCACAGAGTTCTATCACAGGCATCACACTATGGAATTCGTCTTCGTATGCGTATGCCCCATCGCTATAAACATATACTTTCAAAGGATTCTGCTTGGAAGCAACCTCAGCTATCATCGGGATAATGGTGCTAACCACTCGCTCGTCGAGAACTATAAGCATCTGCCCTGCCTCATCCTTGAAATAGCGCAACACCGACTTTTTAAACATCTTGCCTCCAAAGTTCTGCTCCTCCTTATAAATGTCATTCTTGATGCAGAGGATGTCAACAAGCGAAGCCATCAAGTCTTGGCGATTTCTATGGCTATGTTCACGAGACACAAACTCGGTCTTATAATAGCGGAGGTTGTTATTCGACAAACCTGCCACTTGCTCGCCTTTCGGAGTAGAGTAACCTTGAATCACTCGCTTGTTTCGCTCATAAGTTACTTTCTCGCAAATGTTGTTCTCGTTATTGGTCACCAAAATACATTTGCGATGACCACCATCCTCGGCATTCAACTGCATCGTGGCATGGAGAGTGGTGCCTGAGCCAGCGAAGAAGTCGAGGATAGTAAGTCCTTTATCATGAGGATTAGATATTTTCAACATATACTTTATTAAAGACAAAGGCTTTGGAAACCCAAAAGCTTTCTCTCCAAATATATTTGTAATATCCTTAGTTCCATCTTGTGTCATTCCTACCTCTTCATTTATATAAGTACTAACCGTAGTATAACCAAAACGTGCTCCTGCTTTTTTCTCATCGTCCTCTTTCCAATAACGTAATACTGGCTTGGAAATCTTTAAGAAGTCATAGTCACCTGGAAATATTATTCTGTTTTGAGAGAAATAAGTTTCAAAGGTTTCCTCGGTAATAGCCCAAGTTCTATTAGGATTTGCAGGATACTTTTCGCCCGTTTTTGGGTTAACCATAGTAAAGAAACTATTTGGACGCTCTATTGCAGAAGTTTGCTTAGTTAAATCATGAAATCTCCATGACCTTCCAGGAAAATCTGAAGTTTCAAAATACTTACGAGTTTCCTTTTGTATACCTGCTGAAAATCCAACCTCTGCATAACAAAGTACCCACTCATAATCTTGCGATAAGAAATAAGGAACATCAGATTTTGCTGTTCTTTTTCTCCAAGGTATTGTTGCCACAAATTTATCTGCTCCAAATATCTCATCGCAAAGCATTTTCAACTGCGCTTGCTCATTATCATCAATAGAGATAAATATCACACCCTTTTCAGACAACAACTTCTTGGCGATTTTCAATCGGCGATTCATAAAAGACAACCATTTGGAATGGCGATAGCCATCCTCTTTATCTACAAACGAATCGTTATAGACAAAGTCCTTGTTTCCTGTATTGTAAGGAGGATCAATATAAATGACGTCTATCTTCCCAGCATAAATATAAGAAAGGGCGGCAAGGGCGTTGAGGTTATCCCCCTCTATGAGCACATGATTAGGCGACCCTTCTGGCGCAGCATCCAAACGCTTGGTGGCATCCTCTACAAAAACAGGAAGTTTGTCTTGCATTTCATCCCAAGCCTCCTCGGAACTCTTTTCCCATACAAGTCCATAACGTTGCTTATCGTTGATAGCAGCCAACAAGTCATGCTTCAAATCTTTATCAATTTGAAGCTCATTTATCTGTTGGCGCAAAGCCGCCAAGTCTATTTTCTTTGCCATATCGGTGTCTCCTCGCCCAAAAATATGCTCCACCGATTCCCTTAGTAGAGAAGATTGTTAGTGTTTGTAATGGCTATGTTAAAAAGAAAGGCATAGGAATCATATTACTTCCATACTATCCTTGCCTCTTCGTGGTGTAGGAGACCATTGATACCAAGGATAAGAAGCAACAGACACCTACGCCAAACTTGCATATATTGATAGCACAGGATGTACCCTTTCCATACGAATGGAAAGGGCACACCTATGCCTCGCGTATATACACGATGTGTAGCCGCCCACCGCTGCCTTCCTCTGAGTATCATTTGAAATTTCCTACGTTTCGAAGAGTCAGAAGAAAACGTCAGTACACGTCTTTCTTATTAAAATAGGCCAAGCCATGGATTTATTCAGCCAGCATCTCATTGCCAGCCATCCACAGCAAGACGATTGCAAAGGTAATAAAAAGAAATGAATGCGCCAAAAGAAAATGATGATTATTTCAACTTGATAGAAAAATAACCATTCGTACCTCCCTATATTACTTTATTTAGCCTTAGCCTTTGTCTTCTCTTACATGCGCACACGTATAATTTTATTTTTACGAAAAAAGTATCATAGTATCACTATTGCCTATCACTTCCATCATAAACAATTAATTTACAAATACTTAACACAAGTGATACTTCCTAATATTTTTACAAAAAAGTATCACAAAAGTATCACAGAAGTATCACAACTAGGATTTACATACAGGTTGCCCAATTTTTCAAAAATATCTGGGCACTCATTGCCCACATGTCGGGCACTCAATGCCCGACGCTTGTTCAGTCATTGACCAAGGCTCGGGCATCGAGGGACCATCGCTTGTTCCCTAGTGGACCAACCGCTGAGCTGACTATTTTACAGCCGACGAGCTGACTATTTTAACCGCAAAATAACTATTTCAGACTGTAATAGAACTGTTTCATGATACTTTTTATGATACTTTAGTGATACTTCTCGCCATTTTTCAGAAAAGTATCATTTTTACATATAACTATATTTCAAGTACTTACAGCGTATTTTTCATTTAAAATGATACTATGATACTTTTTTCAAGAAAAAACTTATCACGCACGTATGACTAGTATTGACTTTATGTCCAAAATTCATGTTCACCAGTAGAAATCATCTTTCCGCCACACTTTGGACAGGTGTTTTTTGCCATACCAATATATTCTTCATTATAATTTGCAAATATATGAAAAATAAGTCATTATAATATAGGGTAAGAAAAATAATTAGGAAACATTAATGCTAAAATGGCAGTAAAGATTAAAATAATTATCCTTTGGTGTCAACTATGCATTGCCTCCTTGACAATTTGTCAAAAAGCGTAACCACAGATAGACACTTGCCATTGGCACGTTAGTTGCATAACCAAAGAGTGAAAGCTGAAGCCGAAGCAATCACTTTAGATAAACAAAAGAACAGTTAGAAATCCCGACGGAACCGAAAGGCGAAGAGAGGACGAGAAAAAAATAATTGGAGGTTTTACATTATGTTGTTAGCTCGTAGAAATAAACGCCACAGCCCCTGCTGTCAACGTGAAGGAGAATGAGAAGTCTTATACTATGGAAGTCGCTGCTCCAGGCTTGAAGAAAGACATGGTCAAGATGAACATCGACAAGGATGGTTACTTGAACGTATCTATCGAGCACAAGGCTGAGAAGAAAGACGATGTAAAGCACATCGAGGTCAAGTAAAATACAATTTCAGAAAACAGTAATTAAGACTGGAAGGGTAAGCCCCAGCAATGGGACCTACCCTTTTTCGTTCTTTATCTTATTGCCTTTGCTTTCTCAGGCTCATTGGTAGTGACAAAGCCTATTCCTTGATGGAAGAACTTCTTGATTTCATTCAAGCCGTTAACTGTCCATACGTTGGTTATGAGACCCAGTTTATATGCACGTCAAACTCAGAGCCATACACCCCAATGCTATAAGTATTCTTGAGAGAAGATATGGAATTCTGGGCAGAGCCCTCTGTCTTCCAATAGCCACGATATATTTCTCATCAAGCACATTCTTGCCGAAAGCACCAATCTCATAATA
>CAVKNU010000204.1:0-4224 GCA_963657465.1 Lachnospiraceae bacterium | reverse complement strand
TCTTCTGCGGAATTTAGTCGGAATAATCTGTATTGGGCTGAAACCAGCTCAAATTATTTTTTTTGAACATTACATATGTTAAGTAATCGTCTGATAATGAATGTGAATTACCCCCCCCCATTTTTCACGAAGTTCTCATCAGCCTCGCCTGTCAAACATCGAACTTCTTCGAATAATAAGTATGTTCTTGGTGTTGTTGGTGCATGTACTGTATTATTCATTAGGGCGTCCGGAGAAGAACGATTATATGGAGAGTCCTGTTGAGATGGTGTTGCGTACAGAACTTGAGGCGATGAGCCTTGTTTGCGTAAATGTTTTTGTCTCGATTTCAGGTTGGTTTGGTATTGCATTTAAGGTCAAAAGTTTGGCAAAGTTCCTTTATCAATGGCTTTTTGTTGCAGTTCTTGTCATCGCCTTGTTGAATGTTTGTGGTAAGCATTATCCTTTGGGCGAATATAAATTGCTGTTAGGCTCCTATCAGTTTTACTGGTTTGTTTATGCCTATCTTTTGCTTTATATATTCTCTCCGGTGCTAAATGCTTTTGTAACAACCGCTTCTCGTGGGGAGTGCAAAATGGTGTTGGGAGCTTATTGGGTGTTTATGTTCCTGTTTGGATGGATTCAACCCTTGGAATATATTAAGCATGGTTTATCTCCTCTGCTTTTCTTTGGCTTGTATTTATCTGCGAGATATTTGCATTTATACCGCCCAAGATGGACGCAAAAGTCAAGAAAGCATGATTTAGTGATGTATTTGTTTATGTCAATAGTTTCTGCGACACTGATGGAATTGATAGTTTGCTTTTCTCCAAGTGCTCATCTTGTAGAGAAATCGTATGGTATGTTTATGTCTTATGTCAATCCATTGACCGTGTTAGCTTCTTTTTATTTGTTGCTTGCATTTTCAAAAATGAAGTTTCACAGTAAGCTGGTGAATAGGATAGCGGCGTCATCCTTTGCTGTTTATTTGGTACAATGTAATTATGGCGTGTTCGACCCGATATTCAAGGTTATAGTCATTTGGATTCATGGACAATACTCGGGATTAATGTATCCTCTTTTGACAGCTATGCTTTTGATAGGTGTCTTTGTTGTATCCATAGTAATAGATCAAGTGCGTATTTACAGTTATTCCTTTATATCTCGAACCTTGGCAAAAGTCAGTTTTTGTATGCCACGAACAAACAAGTGGTGTGATAGTTAAGCTAAAATAATAAAATGGTACAAGGAATACTACGTTTGACAGTTTGTTTGTTAAGACTGTATTCGTAGGTATGTTTTATGGAAAAAAATAATTAGGAACAATTAATGGCAGAATCAAGAACAGCCAAAAGTCTAAAGAATGCGCAAGTGTCATTTTTCTACTATGTAGTATTTATGATACTTGGCTTTTGGTCAAGAAAAATATTTTTCGATTATCTCGGTTCGGAGGTAGTGGGATTGGAAACTACGGCAGGCAACCTGCTCGGTTTCCTGAATCTTGCAGAGTTGGGTATAGGCATGGCAGTGACCTATTTCCTCTACAAGCCTCTCTTCGCAAAAGATTATGACGAGATAAACAGGATAGTGGCATTACAGGGATGGATTTATCGCAGGGTAGCATACCTTGTCATTGCCGGCGGTGCCGTACTGATGTGTTTCTTCCCCCAGATATTCCGGGGTATGAAGTTGCCCCTATGGTATGCTTATGCCGTGTTCGGGTACTTCCTCTTCAATTCGCTACTGGGCTATTTCGTCAACTACCGCCAGATAGTTCTCAATACCGACCAGAAGGGGTACAAGGTAACGCGGGTCACCACGGGCGTGTGCGTGGCACTGAAGATCGTGCAGATCGTCATGCTGCCCTTAGTGCCCAGTCCTTTCCTCTTCTATATAGGTACATCGCTCTTCTCCACGCTTTTCTCCTGTTGGTGGCTCAATCGGGTTATCGCCAAGGAGTATCCTTGGCTGAAGACATCTTCCATCAACGGGAAAAAGTTACTGAAGTCGTATCCTGAGATTATCACAAAGACCAAGCAGCTATTCATACACCGTATTACATCCGTTCTCCTTTTCCAGGGTACACCATTCATTATGTATGCCTTTTCCACCTTGTCGGTTGTGGCATACTATGCCAACTATCTGTTGCTGGTCGGAAAGTTGAAAGATGTGCTTAATATGGTGTATAGCAGTATGGGGGCGGCAGTAGGAAGTCTGATAGCTGAAGGCGACAAGGAGAAGATAATGCGCCGTTTTTGGGAACTCTACGACTCCCGTTTTTGTATAGCGGCTATTGCGCTGATTTGTATTTATTTCCTGTCTCATCAGTTCATTGCGTTGTGGCTGGGCGAAAAATACATCTTGGGGCAGTTCTTGCTCATCTTGCTGATTGTCGACCAAAGCATTTACATTACCCGTCTCACTGTAGACCACTATATCAATGGTTACGGCATCTTTCGCGATGTGTGGGCACCTATGGCAGAGGGTGCCATCAATATTGCAGCGGCGTTGGGCTTCGGTTTCCTTATAGGCTATGAAGGAGTTATCCTTGGAAGTATATTGTCGCAGGTCATCATTATTTGTATTTGGAAACCCATACTTCTCTTTCATGACGGTCTGAAGACGTCCGTCTGGTTGTATTTCCGGCGCGTTGCCTTCCGTTATGGTGTGATTGTTGTCGATGTAGTCTTACTGACTTGGCTGTTTAATATTTTCCTGCCCCATCGCTTCTCATCGTATGTTACTTTTGCCGGTTACGCCCTTGCTGTGCTGGTGGTAGTAACGGTATTGGTTTTTGGAGAGTTCCTTCTTTTCTCTCAGGGAACGCGCGATTTTATGGCGCGCATAAGTGGTGTTCTCCATCACAAGTTCAACTAATCAAGTTTAGATAAATAAAGAGAATATGATTCCGGAAATTTCGGTGATTGTGCCTTGTTACAATCAAGGACGCTTCCTTGCCGAAGCACTCGACTCCCTATTGTCACAGACATTACAGGAATGGGAGTGTATTGTTGTAGATGATGGTTCTACTGACAATTCAGCAACCGTGGCAAAGTCTTATGTTGCCAGGGATGCACGCATCAGATATGTGCGGCAAGAGAATGCCGGCCCGTCAGCGGCCCGTAACAAGGGCGTAGAGCTCACCTCTGCTCCCCTTATTTTCTTTCTGGACGGAGATGATCTGATACACAGTGAGTTATTGAGTCGTGGTGTGGCGTATATGAAGAGTCATGTCGACTGTACACTATATTATTCGCGGGCACAATATTTTGGAGCGAAGGAGGGAGAGTTTGTACTCAACTATACTTCATATCGCGACTTACTCGTAGCTAATAGCATAGATTGTGCATGTGTTGTCCGCCGTGAGGACTTTTTGCGCGTCGGGGGCTTCGACGAGCAGATGCGTGGTTATGAGGACTGGGAATTCTTCATCCGCTTGCTCTATCATAACGACAGCATTTTTCAGGATGCGAAGGTCTTGTTCAGCTACAGGGTGGACAATGGCCAAATGAGTGTCAACACGCAAGCCAAGAAGCGTAGCGATGAACTGACAAAGTATATGTACAGCAAGCACATAGACAAGTATCAGGAATATTATGGCGCACCGTTCCGCATAGTACAAAGATGCAATTGGCTTGACAAAGAACTTGAAGGCGTGCTCCATAGCCGTTCTTACCGACTGGGCCGTATGTTGCTTGCACCATTGGCTAAAATGAAACAAATGTTCGGAAATATGTAAATTAACTTCAGCGCAATATTATGTGCCAAACATCATTTATATCACAAAGTATCGTTAAGTTGGGTACGAGGTCTTACCGGCATAGCTTGGAGGCTTTGGCTCCCAATGAGTATCGTGTGGGGCAGCTTCGTCGTTTGAATCGCGATTTGGATGCATTCTATGAGTTTTTGTACGGCCAGTGCAATACCATTACAGAGCGTGATTACAACGTTTTTGGCAAGCAGTTGGTCTCAATGCTAAACACGCTGAAGATGCTTTATGTTTCATGCAAGCAAATGCCCAAGGAATACGGGGTGAGTACAGAGGCTGAAAAGCTGAAAAGAAACTATTCGGCTCTTTATGAGCTGAATGGCGACATCAAGAATTATCGCATCAAGGCTGCAAAAGATGCTGATTGGACAGCACTTTTGGCAGATGCAAGTATGGCTATCAATTGATACATGGATAAAATTAAATATACATTTCTCCTTCCTGCCTATAAGGCTTCATTCTTTGAGGAAGCCTTG
>CAVKNU010000203.1:0-4226 GCA_963657465.1 Lachnospiraceae bacterium | reverse complement strand
GACAAGCGCATTGAGGAGGAGGGTCTCGACATCTACGAGCATGGCGAGAGCTGCTTCAACTAAATAAGATAGATGTATAGATATATGAAGAACGAAGCTTTGGGGTGACAAAACTTCCGCTTCGTTCTTCATTTTCCAGTTTTTGTTGTAAATTTGCACCCTCTAAAGAGAGAGCTTATTTTGCAGGGTATTAACGTTTAAAAGAAATGAAGATGAAAACAATGAAAAAGATGGGTGCTTTGGCACTTGGTTTGATAGCTTTTGCTCCTGCTGCTATGGCACAGGATGAGGTAGAGACAACGGTTGCAGCAGATGTAGTAAGTCAGTACTACTGGCGTGGTCAGGATTTGGGAAGCATTTCTCTCCAGCCTACTCTCGGTCTCGGTTATAAGGGCTTGTCTCTGACAGCTTGGGGAAGCGTAGGTATCTCTGAGCCTTCTGACACCAAGGAATTTGACCTTACTTTGGCTTACTCAACAGGCGGTTTCACCATCGGCGTAACAGATTACTGGTTCAATTCTCCTAATGAGAAATATTTCCAGTATGCATCTCATAAGACATCTCACGTATACGAGGCAAATGTTGGTTATGATTTCGGTCCTTTGGCCCTCAACTGGTACACTAATTTCGCAGGCAATGACGGCGTTAACAAGAGTGATAAGCGTGCTTACTCTTCTTACGTAGAGGCAACAGCCCCATTCAAACTCGGTGGCTGCGATTGGGAGGCAAGTGTAGGTGCTGTGCCGTATGCTACTAGCTTCTATGGTGGTCATGACGGTGTAAATGGTTTCGCTGTAACCAACGTGAGCGTGAAAGCTACCAAGGATCTTAAGATTACTGACAGCTTCAGTGTGCCAGTATTTGCACAGGTAGCTGCTAATCCAAGCAATGAGAAGGCTTACTTTGTGGTAGGTTTCACTTTGCAGCCATAAATCTTATTAAGGATTTAAGTTTTTATATACATGAAATGCCGATAGTCCATTGTGGATTGTCGGCATTCTTCTTTTTTTTTATCTTGTTTTTCTGCTAGTCTTTCAATCCGTAACAGATTTAGCCAAAATGACTTTGTATTGTAGTTGTGAGATGTTAAAATAGTTTTAAATTGATATAATAAAGCGTAAAGTAGCGCAAAACGCAGTCTTTTCTTTCTTTATTCTTTCAAAAAGTTGTAATTTTGTAGCCGAAAACTTGCAATTTGATATTTGCTAGTGTAAAAAGAGTGATAAATGTAACCGATAAAAGAAAGGAAAAGATATTATGTGTGGAATTGTATCTATCTTTAATATTCAGGAACAAACTCCTGAATTGCGACAGCAAGCCCTTCGTATGAGTCAGAAAATCCGTCATCGCGGACCAGACTGGAGCGGTATTTATTGTGGAGGTTCGGCAATCCTGGCCCATGAACGATTGAGCATCGTTGACCCGGAGAGCGGACGCCAACCTCTGTTTGCTCCTGATATGAAACAGGTGCTTGCCGTAAACGGTGAGATATACAATCATCAGGATATTCGTGCTCGTTTTGCTGATACCTATCAGTATCAGACAGGGTCCGACTGCGAGGTAATCCTTTCTCTCTACCGTGAGATGAGAGCAGATACAGATTTCGCCACATTAGTATATAAAGGTGAGGATGCCGTGCATGAGCGCATCTGCCAGATGCTCGAACAGCTGAATGGTATCTTTGCTTTTGCCCTCTACGATGTAGAGCGTGACGAGTTTCTTGTTGCCCGCGACCCTATCGGCGTGATACCTCTTTATATAGGTTATGATAAAGATGGTAAGGTGATGGTGGCTTCCGAGCTCAAGGCCCTGGAAGGTCAGTGCGACCACTATGAACCATTCCTCCCAGGTCATTATTACTATAGCAAGACTCCAGGCATGAAGCGTTATTATACTCGCGACTGGTTCGAGTATGCTGCAATGCAGAAGAAATATCAGATAGATGATGCTCAGAAGGCTGCCGAACAACTCGCTGAGGCTGAACCTCAGGAGAAAGCTGCCGTCAAGGAGATACATGATGCCCTTGAGGCATCCGTAAAACGCCAGTTGATGAGCGATGTGCCTTATGGCGTGCTCCTCAGTGGCGGTCTTGATTCTTCCGTAATCTCGGCCGTTGCCGAGAAATTCTCTTCCGTTCGTGTGGAGGACGGAGGTGAAACCAAGGCCTACTGGCCTCGTCTCCACTCCTTCGCTGTAGGCTTGAAGGGTGCGCCCGACTTGGCAAAGGCAAAGCTCGTTGCCGACCACATCGGTACCGTGCATCACGAAATCAACTATACTATTCAGGAGGGACTGGATGCCATCCGTGATGTCATCTACTTCATCGAGACATATGATGTGACTACCGTTCGTGCCTCTACTCCGATGTACCTTTTGGCCCGCGTTATCCGAAGCATGGGTATCAAGATGGTACTTTCCGGTGAGGGTGCCGACGAGGTATTTGGCGGTTACCTCTACTTCCACAAGGCTCCGGATGCCAAGGCGTTCCACGAGGAGACCGTCAGAAAGCTCGGCAAACTATATATGTACGACTGTCTGCGTGCCAACAAGAGTTTGGCGGCATGGGGTATCGAAGGCCGTGTGCCATTCCTCGACAAGGAATTCCTCGATGTGGCGATGGGCATGAACCCAGTCTTGAAAATGTGTCCTGGTAAGACCATAGAGAAGAAGGTGGTGCGTGAGGCATTCGCAGATTTGCTCCCGGAGGAAGTGGCTTGGAGACAGAAAGAGCAGTTCTCCGACGGCGTGGGCTATTCATGGATAGATACCCTGAAGCAGATTACCGCTTCGGCAGTGAGTGATGAGCAGATGGCTCATGCAGCCGAGCGATTCCCTATCAACCCTCCACAGAACAAGGAGGAGTATTATTATCGTTCCATCTTCGCCGAGCACTTCCCTAGCGATAGTGCTGCCAAGAGTGTGCCAAGCATACCAAGCGTAGCTTGCTCTACAGCCGAGGCACTTGCCTGGGATGCTTCCTTCCAGAACCAGAACGACCCAAGCGGTAGAGCCGTAGCGGGAGTACACGAGCAAGCGTACAAGTAAATAATAACTTATAATGTATAAATTATAAATGTGGTGAATGTGACGGGATTCCATTTATTCATTATCATTTGTAATTTATCATTTAGAATAGAATAACCGATAAAACGAACAAGAAATGGAAAAAGGATTGTACAGTTCAGCCTATGAGCACGATGCGTGTGGCGTAGGTATGGTGGTAAACATCCACGGTAACAAGAGTCATGAGCTTGTCGACAATGCCTTGAAGGTACTTGAGAACATGCGCCATCGTGGTGCTGAGGGTGCCGACAACAAGACGGGCGACGGTGCAGGTATCATGCTCCAGATACCACATGAGTTTATCCTTCTTCAGGGCATCCCTGTCCCTGAGAAAGGTAAGTATGGTACAGGTCTTATCTTCTTGCCTAAGGACGAGAAGAAACAGCAGGACATCCTCTCCATCATGATCGAGGAAATCGAACGTGAGGGACTCCAGTTGATGCACCTCCGCAATGTGCCTACCAACCCTGACTGTCTCGGTGAGGCAGCTTTGAGCAATGAACCTGCCATCAAACAGGTCTTCATTACTGGTGTAACCGACGACAAGGTGCCTGTATTCGAGCGTACGCTCTATCTCATCCGCAAACGCATTGAGAAACGTGTCACCGATCCTGATTTCTACATTTGTTCGCTTTCCAATTCGAACATCGTCTACAAGGGTATGCTCAGCAGCCTCCAGCTGCGCCAGTACTACCCCGACTTGACCAATAATTATTTTACGAGCGGATTGGGTCTCGTTCACTCCCGCTTCTCTACCAACACGTTCCCTACATGGAGTTTGGCTCAGCCTTTCCGTCTCCTGGCCCACAATGGTGAAATCAATACCATCCGTGGTAACCGTGGATGGATGAAGGCCCGTGAGAGTGTGTTGAGCAGTGAGGCACTGGGTGATATTCGTGAGATTTCACCTATTATCCAGCCTAATATGAGCGACTCTGCCAGTCTCGACAATGTGTTTGAGTTCTTTGTGATGAGCGGTCTGTCATTGCCTCACGCCATGGCTGTTATGGTGCCTGAGAGTTTCGACGACAAGAACCCTATCTCTGAGGACTTGAAGGCATTCTATGAGTATCACTCCATCTTGATGGAGCCTTGGGACGGTCCTGCCGCCTTGCTCTTCAGCGATGGTCGCTATGCCGGTGGTATGCTCGACCGTAACGGTC
>CAVKNU010000202.1:0-4267 GCA_963657465.1 Lachnospiraceae bacterium | reverse complement strand
GGGGCAGCCGTAGTCGTAGCGGTGGACGCGCTCGCCGGGCGAGGTGCTCAGCAGCGTCCACAGGCTTTGCTGTATCTTCTCCTCGTAGGCGGCCATCCGGGTGGGTGTGCCGTCCTTATCCAATGCCGGAGGGAAGCTCCAGCCACGTCCGAGGAATGTTCGGTTTTCGTTCATATTCCGTTTCTTTCTGTTGTTACTACTTTGTCTATTCTCAATCTCTTTGTTCTTGACTTATTGGAAAAAGAAAACCGACAGGCGGAATAATGGAAACTTTTTATTGGGAATTCTATGCTTCCGGCAAGGATAGCAGGTATTCGGGAGCGAAATCCGCTCCGTTCTCCCATTCTATAGTGTTATACTTCACGGTGAACCGCTTGAAGAAGTTCAGGTCTTTCAGTGGCTCGAACACCTTGCCTTTCAACGAGGAGCGCAAGTCCACCACTTTTGTCACTTGGTTGTTGAACCATAGCCGGATGCGGTACCCGTCCACATACTCGGCTTTCACTACTTCTGCAAACATATCCGTATCTTATTTTAGAGGTTCTATCTTTTTCAATGGGTCTCCTTTTGGGGCTTTCTCCCAGTTCTCCATCAGTTCTTCCTTATGCTGTTCCAGCCATTCCAGAATCATCTTCAGTGCCCTTCCCGGCATCTCGCCTTTCACCACTCCGTCTTTGATACTGATAATTGCTTTATATTCATTGTACCACGCATGGAAATAAATCTCCGAGAAATAGGCAATTAACCCTAAAAGATTTGTTATGTTCCATAATTATCGTACTTTTGCATCGCAGTTCTGGTCATGCCTCTCCCAGCTTTCAGTTACTGGTGATGAATCCGGGTTTTTATGCCTTTTGCAAAGGTATTGTTTTCAATGGATTTCACCCTCTTTTCTTTCCATTATTCACTTTCGTGCATCTTTACTTCGCTCGGCAGACTGTACAAGTACCCTCTGCGCTCGCTTATCGTAAAGACTCCTTTTTCCAGTATGCCAAAGAACGCTGTTTTTTTATGAATATTAGAATTGTGTTATTCTGCAATCAAGTTACCTCCTCCACTTGGGAAAATAGTATTTCCTTTTTTTATTAGTGGCATTCCCTTAAATTTTTCGTTTATAGTATAATTAACATTATTACTTTTTAATATTAGCACACTAATAATGCCCCTAATTATATCCTCATGAGTCATGTCATTAGGGAAAAAAGAAGATTGTATACCTTTTTTTTGAAATTTCGTTTTTGTCCTTACACTCTGTTGGTATGTCCCATATTTAGTATCTATCGGTGTCACTTTTCCATATACTTCATGTGTTTGACTTTCGTCAACAGTAGAATGGAAGCCTGTAGGTTTACCATTTCTATCGAAATCTCCTTGAAAAATATGATGGGCATATGTGCTATTGATCCTATCATAAACATTGGTTATTGATTCATTTATTGAATCGATAGAATCTTTATCATCTTTATTATCACTTAACTTTCCCTTAATCTTTATAGTAAGAAAAGCCACATCATTTTCTGTAATTAATCCCTGTTCGATTAAGAATTGCTTCATATCAGCAAGATCATCTTTATTTTTTGTATAATTAGTCTTAGCTGTATCTATTAAATAATGATATATAGCCTTTAAGGCCGAACTTAAATTATGGTTCCTACCACCTGATAAAGCCCATGATATTAATTCTAATAATTCTTGTCTTTTGCTTTGTCTTTGAAGAACAAGAAAGTCATGCGCCTTATTAGATATTTGTTTATTAATGGCATTATTTATATAATTATTTCGGAAGAATTGTTTTCCTTCGACTTGTATTCTCCTACTAACCTTTTCCTTATTCTGTCTTGCTTCGTACATATTCATTTTGTTTTTAAGACTGGTTGAAAATCCTGATATGCTTAACCGTTTCGGATCACAAATCCTTATGCTCATCGCCGTAGGATTGCAAATTCGACTGGAAAATCCTTATACTCAATAATTTACAAGTTACATATTTGATGGAGTAGAGTTCTGCAAATCCAGTAATTTATAGATGAAATTATATATTTCTGTAGATAAACATCCTGCTTCTTCTTCAGTTATCTGTTTATTTTGTACGTATCCTCGTACAAGTTGTAGAAATGTAGACACATGATCTATTCTAAGGCCTTTATTAGCATAGAGAGCATTTATGTTATCTATTATCCCTAATCTTATTCCAGCACATAAACCTTCTCTTTTAGCGGTATCAGCCATATATTTTGACCATCCTTGAGCTATTTCACTATATCCTGTTGAAGAAACGCCATTGCCTCCACCATCCACCGCATTTCTATGAACAGATTTATCTACTTCATAGACAGGAGATGAATTATAAAATTCAAATCCAGATTTTTTCATTGCAGCTTTAGGAAATGGATGTTCCCATTCCTTTGGTAATCCATTGTGTCCCATTCGTTGATTGTAAAATATTACTTTGTCAGCAGTAACAGTTTTGGGCAGTAATCCTTCTAAATCATCGCCTATTCCACATATTTCCCCATGTTTACATTTAGGGTTCATACATTTAGGACACATTTGTATCGGCATTAGTTTTTCTCTATTAATTCCACGGCATAAAGCACAAGAGCATTTTTTATCATGCATTTTATTGTTGATGTAATTTAACTCCTGCATTATATTCCCTCGTACTTTATTTGTTTTTTCCTTTTGCATGACTATTTTTTTAGAAAAAGAAAGAGTCCGTGAAACCTTTTCCTTATTCTGTCTCGCTTCGTACATACGCATCCATTTTTTAAGATTATTACTCCATTTGAAACTCATTGAAAGCAGTCGCTCGGCGGATGTGCGGAGCGGCTGCATTTTGTAGTGTCACAGGTCACTCTCTTCTTCCTCCTCTCTTGACGAGATGGATTTGGGGCGGTCAATGCTCAGCTCCACCTTGCCTGCGGCATCGCGCATCTTCTGCTTGGGGGTGAAGGTGATTTTCGGGGTCTTCAACGCATCCTTCACGGTGACTTCCTCCGGCGTGTCCATCATCCTGGAGGGGACGGTGAGACGGAGCGAGCCGAGCTCGGCAAGGTCTACGCTCATGCCCTGCTGCAGGGATTCACACACCACGTTGCTGAGGCTGACGAGAGCGTTTTTCACGTCTCCCTCGGAGAGGGAAGTTTCGCGCACGATGCGGTCGATGAGCATCTTGTTCGTCAGTTTCTGCTGTGTCTTGGGCTGTGCATAGTAGACGGTCTGTCCCTTGCGGTTGCCCACGTTCAATACTTTTTGCTTGATTTCAAAGTCTAACATGTCGTTTCTTTTTTTAATGTCGTTAATTATATTGTTTACTATCTCGTTTGCCACCCACGAGTGGGGTGCCCTAAAGGGTCACTCGTGGGGTATGGTCAACACCCACGCGTGGGGTACTTCGGTCGCTTTTATATGCCGTTTCTTTCGGATTGAAAATCCTTATACTTGCGACCGGCGGATGACATATCCACCGTGACGGGTTCTTATCTTACCCCATATCAGTGTAGCACATTGGTCATACCGAGATATTATATCGTATTCAGATAGTTCTTGATGCCCTCTACCGTAATCTCCGTTACACACTCCTTGCCTGTTTCCGAGAGGAGGAAATCCACATCTTCCCGGTTGTCTTGGAAGAAATTCTCAATCAGTACAGCAGGACACTTGGTATGCTTGCAAATATAGAGCCCGCTTGTCCAATAAAGAGCGTCCGGCGTACTCTGGCGTACTTGCACGCCTGAGGCTTTGGCTACTTTTGCTATCTCCGTGGCAAGTTGCTTGCTTTTGGATGAAGCGGTAGTGTCCACGAATATGCTCCACCCCCTTGCCGTCATCCAGTGGCTGCCGTCTCCTGCGGCATTGCAATGGATTGAGACAAGGCAGGCTTGCCTGCCGGCCGCGACATAACGCTCGTTGGCTCTGGCGACCCTTTCCGACAGCGGTACGTCCGTCTCTTCCTTGACGATACGCTCGGCATCGATGCCTTCACCGAGTAAGCGGTCAACTACTCGCCGTGCTATTTCACGGGCATAGGCGTATTCTCTCAGGTGTCCGTCCGGTGAACGCTTTCCGGGTGTTTCCACTCCGTGTCCGTTGTCTATCAATACTTTCATTCGTTCCTCCATTGTTTTCAAGTTATTTCATACCCTTTACCCATATACCAAATCAAGCATACCAGCTCGGCGACTTGATGATGTCGAATCAGCGACTTGTGCGCCTCTTGTCGCTGACTCGGGAAAAACGGGTTTATTGTGTTATCTCTGTTCCACTT
>CAVKNU010000201.1:0-4314 GCA_963657465.1 Lachnospiraceae bacterium | reverse complement strand
GCCTCGATAACACTCATTTTTTCCTGAGGTACAGAGATGACACCTGGCTTGGTTACTTCACCAAACACTACAACACGATAACTAGCCATTCTTACAGTAACAATAGGGTTCTCTCCTTCTGCAAGATAAGGCTTAACCTTATTTTTTATCAAATCTTCAGCTCCCTTCTTGGTCAAACCGCCTACATGCAATGTTCCCACAACAGGAAACTCTATATTACCACTGTTATCAACAAGGTATCCTTGCAAAGAGCCCCCCGACGTACTCAACTGTCCACCTGAACCAATCGTACTGGTCACAGAGAGGTTGAAAGGCATAGAAGCCTTAGGGTCAGTAGTTATCACAGTGATAGTCAACTCATCCTTAGGCATAATTTTAGCCTCATAAAGAATTCGAGAAGCTGCATAACTGATTGAATCTGCATTTTGGAAATAAGCTACATTCTTAGTGCTTCCACAACTACCAAGCACTAAGATCATAGTCAAAGCGACAACCGCTGTATAAATGATTTTTTTCATTATCGACAAGATCTATTTATTTTTGGGTACAAAATTACTGCATTTTTTTTAAAAAAGCAAATCCTTAAGCCCAATAATTACAAATTCAGTTGATTTTATATATTTTAAACTCTTTTCCCTGCAAAAACAAACAGGATGTTTGCTTATTTTTCTTTTCTAGCAAACACCCTGTTCCCATCTTAATATTACTCTTCAATTCCGTTAGATGGAAGATTGAAAGTATAACTGTTATCAAAGATTTTCTGTACCTTATTGATTTCGACAAAAGTCGTTCCTCCACCTTCACCAAAGCTACCACTCAAGTAAGCTATCTTGTCTTCTTCCTCCAAATAGCCTTTCTGACGGAGCATACGTACTGCAGCAGTAAACATCGCCTTGGTAGAAACCTGGTCTTTCTGATAAATAGGAATAATACCATAGCTCAAGTTCAACCAACGCTGCAATTTCTCCTTGTAGCAGATAGCAAGCACAGGACTTGGACCACGGAACGCAGCCAAGTCACGTGCCGTCTGACCTGTCTCACCATCAGTGATGATACCCTTTACTCCCAACTGCTTAGTTGCCTCGATGGCAGCATGAGCCAAGAAACGCTTTTGGGTAATGCGACCATCTTCCATAGGATCAATATCATTGAGTGGAGACTTATCTTTCTCTGCTTGTTCTGCGATACGAGCCATGGTCTGTACAGCCTCTACAGGATATTTACCACTGGCAGTCTCACCACTAAGCATCAAAGCATCCGTGCGATAGAAGATTGCGTTGGCAATATCCGTCACCTCAGCGCGAGTAGGACGAGGATTTTTGATCATGGTGTGCAACATCTGTGTTGCCACGATAACAGGTTTGCTCGCCTTCACACACTTGGCGATAATACGACGCTGAATGCCAGGAATCTTTTCGATTGGCACTTCAATTCCTAAGTCACCACGAGCTACCATAATACCATAAGAAGCCTCGATGATCTCGTCGATATTATCCACACCTTCCTGATTCTCAATCTTAGAGATAATTTTAATATCGCTATGATGCTCATCTAGGATATCCTGCACAGCCTTCACATCAGCGGCACTACGCACGAATGAGTGAGCGATAAAATCAATATCAAGTTCAATGGCAAGAAGAATGTTTTTGCGGTCTTTCTCCGTAAGCGCAGGCAAGTCGATGTGCTCACCAGGTACATTTACACTCTTGTGAGCACCCAACGTACCCTCATTTTGCACCTCAGCCACGAGCATTGGCCCTTGATTATCAATCACCTTCATATCAAGTTCTCCATCATCGAAGAGCAAGTCATCACCTACCTTCACATCGGCAGCAATATCAGGATAACTCACGTTCACGATGTCATGAGAAGATTCCATTTCCGGACGGCCAAAAATCTTGACTACATCACCTATATTATAATGGATAGGCTCCTTTACACCCGTCGTACGAACTTCAGGTCCCTTTGTATCAATCATGATACCAATATGAGGAGACACAGCTCTTACATTCTTCACGATTGTGCGAATACCCTCCTCTGTGGCATGAGCAGTATTCATACGAACTACATTCATACCCGCAAAGAACAGTTTACGAATAAAATCCTGATCGCATCGACGATCACTAATGGAAGCAACAATCTTTGTCTGTTTCATTTTCTATTACCTTATTGAATTCCAAAATTTCATGCCCTGATAGCTGGCCTATCTCCGCATTTTGACTGCAAAGATACAAAGAATTTCTGAAAAACGACAAATTCACCCTATTAAATATCCAAGTCGGGTGCTTTTTCTGCACCAGAAGCCACTTCAAACTTTGGCATTGGCTGAAAATTGAAAAGTCTTGCCACTATGGCAGCAGGCATAGTGCGAACCTCCATATTGTATGTTTGCACCGCATCATTATACTTACGACGGGCCTCACTGATACGATTTTCCGTGCCCTCTTCTTGTACTTGCAAAGACTTGAAGTTTTCACTAGCCTTCAGTTCTGGATACTTTTCTGCCACAACCATCAACTTTGAGAATGCGTTTGCCAATTCACCTTGAGCTGCAGCATATTGTTTTAAGTTACTCTCTGTCAAATTATTAGCATCCAGCTTCACCTGTCCCACTGCAGCACGAGCCTTAGCCACTTCCTCAAAAGTCTCTTTCTCATGCTTAGCATACGCCTTTACTATCTTTGCCAATTGTGGCATCATGTCAGCACGACGTTGGTACTGAGCCTGAACATTAGCGAGTTCAGTTGTAGCATTCTCTTGATACTTGACAAACTCATTGTAACACCCCATTGGATACAATATAAGCCACGTCAACACTGCACAAAAAGCAAGTGGAATAATAATTTTCTTGTTTTTGTTAAAATCTTGTTTTAAATTCATAACTTTCTTATTTTATGGTTTACAAATACATTCTATTTCACAAATGTTCATGACCCCAAAAGCCATTTTTGCAGCTTACCAGCTTCCACCAGCTCCACCGCCACTAAAGGTGCCACCGCCAAAACTTCCTCCAGAAAAGCCACCACTTCCACTGGAGAAGCCGCCCCCTCCCATAAAAAATGGTGGAAACCAATCGTCATTATTATTTCTGCGACGTGACTGTTGGCGCTGTTGGCTCTTAGGTTGGGGTTTGATAAGCCCCATTTGCTCCAAGACATACTTGACAAGCATATAAAGAGGTACACAAAAGATAACTATCAGCAAGACTATCACCAAAGCCCAGTCTTCTTCATTAGCAACAGTCCCATCATCAACATCAGTTATTCCTGTGCGTCCACTTTTCACCTTATTATATATAGCACGACTCACAGAGGTGACAGCTTCACCTGGATTGTTCTCACGCATGTTCTTTACAATACAAGCTCGGGCTATATCATCACAATCCACATCTGTCAATTCACCTTCCAATCCACTACCAGGAGCTATAAAATACTTATGATCTTCCACGGCAATAACAATCACCAAGCCTCTTCGCGACTTTTTATTGCCGATACCATATTTATTGCCTAAGTCTTGGGCCATACGAAAAGCATCTTGATTATCCACATGCCCTGCAATGACCAACACATTCTGCACTCCACATTCCCATTTTAATCGCTGAAGATAAAAATTGGCAGAATCACACTGTTGAGAAGTCAGATAATGGTCTGGGTCGGAGACATATTGGGTAGAATCCCGAAGATAAGGAACAGGTATATTGTCAGCCGTCCAAACTTGCTTAGCATCAACCGAAAGCGACACCAAGAAAACAATCATCCAACATATATAAAATCTAACAAATCTCATCTTTATTCCATTTTTTCGGCAAAAATACGCAATAAAAACCTTATATGCAAATAGTTAGAGCTTTTTTTTCGCAAAAATATCGTTAACTTCTTTGTTATATCACAAAAAACTTGTATCTTTGCACACCGATTTGAGATTAATTAATAATAGTATATAAATATAAGGAAATGACTAAAGCAGATATCATCAACGAAGTATCACTCGCAACGGGTATGCCAAAGAAAGACGTAAGCGTAGTAGTAGAATCTTTCATGGACAAAGTTAAAGAGTGTCTTCTCGAGAAAAAAGAGAGTGTTTACTTGCGTGGTTTCGGTAGCTTCAATATCAAGCATAGAGCTTCTAAGACAGCACGTAATATCTCTAAGAATACCACCATCACAATTCCTGCACATGACTTGCCAAGCTTCAAGCCTGCCAAGAGTTTCGTTGAAGACATGAAGGGGGCATAATTGATTCGAGATATATTTTATAACAACAATATTTTAAAATTTTAAAATCATGCCAAACGGAAAGAAAAAGAAGGGCCAC
>CAVKNU010000200.1:0-4326 GCA_963657465.1 Lachnospiraceae bacterium | reverse complement strand
AAGAATATGAACTATGCGTTGATTATAGCTGGAGGTTCTGGCAACAGAATGGGGCAGGACATTCCGAAGCAGTTTATGCACGTAGATAATTGTCCGATTATCATTCATACGATGATGGCTTTTCAGAAACATCCCGACATTCAAGGCATCGCTGTAGTTTGTTTGGCTGGATGGGAAACAGTATTGCAATCTTATGCCAATCAGTTTAATATCACCAAACTGAAATGGATTTTCCCTGGCGGTGGCAATGGTCAGGAATCTATTCACAATGGTATCTATGGCTTGAAAGAAGCGGGATGTCAGGATGATGACTTGGTGTTGGTGCATGATGCTGTACGTCCTTTGCTGTCGCAAGATATTATTTCTTCCAATATAGCCATCTGCCAAAAATATGGCTATGCCATTACGGGCATCAAGTGTCGTGAGGCTATCCTTGAGAGCGAAGATGGTTTTACTTCTACCACAAGCATTCCTCGTGATGAGTTGATTCGTACCCAGACGCCTCAAACTTTTCGTTTGGGCAATTTGATTGCTGCGCATGAGGAGGCAAAGGAGAAAGGCATTACCAATTCGGTGGCTTCTTGCACCTTGATGGCAGAACTCGGTGGCAGACAGATGCATATTGTGCCAGGTTCTGAAAAGAATATCAAGATTACCACGGTAGAAGATCTTGAGATATTGAAGGCTCTGATGAAGGTTCAGCCTGAGTCTTGGCTCAAGTAAGTACTACTTCATCGACCAAGTAAGTATTACTTCATTGCCTAAGTAAGTACTACTTCATGGGTTTGGTAAGTACTACTTCGTTTTAATGTTTTTTTATACGATTATATTTATGTTAGAAAATTCACCATATAGGAAAGATATTGCAAGCCTTTATGCTCATGGTTTGGATTTGAGTCATCTTCGTGGTAAGACAATCTTGATAGCTGGTGCTACGGGATTGGTAGGGAGTTGCATGGTGGATGTTTTGATGCAAAACCCTCAAAGATGTTATCAGGTTATCGCTTCAGGGCGTAATCGTGAACGTGCCAAGCAGAAATTTGCTGATTATTGGGAACTCGATGACTTCTCGTTTGCAGAGATTGACGTGACATTACCCATAAGGAATAGCATGAATCGGTTGATAGAAGAACCTGTTTATGAATTGTTAGCCGAAGGACCTGATTATATTATCGATGCGGCTAGTAATGCAAGTCCTAATTTCTTCAAGCAAAAGCCCGTAGAGGTGATGCTCGCCAATATCGAGGGTGTGAAGAACTTGATGGAGTATGGTTTGGCGCATAGTATGCAGCGCATGGTTTATATCTCTTCGGGTGAAATATATGGGGAAGGCGATGGTTCGGAGTTTACGGAGAAGAGTAGCGGTTATGTGGATTGTGCATCGGTTCGTGCTTGTTATCCGTCTTCTAAGCGTGCTGCCGAGACACTTTGTATGGCATACGGTGCAGAATACAATTCCGATGTCGTGATAGCTCGATTGAGCCATACCTATGGACCTGGGTTCACGGAGAGTGATAATCGTGTGTATGCCCAGTTTATTCGCAATGTATTGAAAGGTGAAGATATTGTCTTGAAGAGCAAGGGTGAGGCATTCCGTTCTTGGCTCTATGTGGTTGATGCTGTTCATGCAATCTTGCGCATTTTGTTGGATGGCGAGAAAGGCAATGCTTATAATGTGGCTCATTCGCAATCCAATATAACGATTCGCCAATTGGCAGAATTGATAGCGTTGAAGGCACATCGCCAAGTAGTCTTTGATATTCCAGAGGATGCCCAACAAGGCAATACCACTCCTATCACCAAGGCGACTTTTAATACCGACAAACTGAAAGCCTTGGGATGGAAGCCTTTGTTCTCCGTGGAGGAAGGGTTTGCGCATACCTTGGCAGAGCTCGCCAATTCTTAATCAACCCACATTTTGAACCCTTCCCCACGTAGGGTTTCTATATGAATCGATGGGTCTCTGTCGAAGTACTTTCTCAGGTGATATATCACATTGTTGAGGCATTCGTTGGTACAGCTAATGCCTTCCCACACAATGTCTTTTAACTCCTGTCTTGGAACGACTTCTCCCTTGTTAAACCATAATAGCTTGAGTGTGCAAAACTCCGTATATCCCAATGTTCTTTCGTTACTACCACGAAAACTGAGTGTGCGTTTATCTGCATCTACAGTGTATGCGCCTATGTTTATTGTACGAGAATTACTAAAATCTTTTCGCTTAGCGAAACGATTCACCCATCCTAAAAACTCTTCTATATCGAAAGGCTTCTCGATGTAAATCACGGCCCCATTGTTTGCTGCTTTTACCTTGTGCTTCGTGTCATGAAGGGAAGATACACATATGATAGGTAAATTCTCTGCAGCAAGTCGGATGTCGTTGATTCTCTCCAGACTGTTTTCTTCACCTATCATCACATCAAGGATGATGAGCTCAGGGGAAAGCTTGATAATGAGACTTTCCACTCCAAACAGGGAATTCTGAAAGAACACTTCATAGCCTGCTGTTTGTAATATCTTAGTTGCAATATTTCCGAATTCCAGGTCATCATCAACCAATAGTATTTTATTTTTTGCCATAATGATAGTTTTATAAATGTTTCTTGATGTTTATCTTAGTATGATGTATTCTTGTTTATAGGCAGGGTAAATGTAAAAGTGCTACCTTTTCCTAATTCACTTTCTACCTTGATAGCTCCACCATGCGCCTTGATTGCATACTTTACAAAGGCAAGACCGATGCCATAGCCACTTTTGTGACTTGTGGCAGGAATGCGATAGAACTGTTCGAATATTTTCTTTTGGTATTTTTTATCGATACCAATGCCATGGTCGGTCACACTGATGATGTCGAACAGTTCATCCTTGTTGATATTTACTTCTATGCAGGCTTCCTCGTCAGAATATTTTATGGCGTTCTCCATCAAGTTGTGAATCACATTTCCTATCAAATATTTATCAGCATAAAGCATCGTGTTTCCTGTTCTGTTGTCATGGATACTTATGGAATGTGGCTTGCTGGCATAGTTGATGTCAATTTGCTCTTTTGCTTGCAATGTCAGCTCAATGATGTCAACTTTTTCTCTGTTGATAATCAGTTTACTTTCGCTAGCTTTTGAGGTAACAAGTATGGTCTTGATAATATTGGCGAGATTCTTCAACTGTCTTTCAGAAGAAGTAATCAGTTCTTGTAAATCTGCATTCTTGGTGCTGTTTTTGATGAATCCCAATTTTAGCAAAACACTAGCAAGAGGAGCCTTTAGGTCGTGAATAGTTCCATGGATACTTACTTCGCGATTTCTTAGGATGTCTTCTTTGTATCTGATAACAGTCATTTGATAGCCTACGCAAATTATAATAATGAATGCTAGCAATATCGTAGAAATTAATGTTCCTATAGAATTCAAAATAAATGCTGATGGCGGAATGTTCACCAATACTTTCACGAATCGAATAGGCTTCAGTCCGATGGCAATAGGTTTGCTAGATTGCCAATTGCCTATGCCTTTTGTCTGCCCATAGCTCTTGACCGTCTTTTTATTTTCATCTAATATTAATAAGGTGTAAAAGAAGTCTTCTTCCAGATTCTTCTTGAATATTTGAGAAAGCTTGGATAGATTGATGGGATGACCTTTGAAGGTAAGATGGTCTTTCGTCAATAAACTTATTACTTCTCCCTCCGTTTCCACAATCCCTTTATCTCTTAATTCCTGTATGTTGATTTCGTTAATGTCAATGATGTCCTCCTTCTTTGGTTTTGCTTTAATAACCTCTTCTTCGCTTACATCCTTATAATAGAAACGTTGCTTCCCGTCTTTATGAGGATTATACACCTTATGTATTCGATTAGCATACTCTTCATCAATGGCGACTTTTAGAACTGTGTTTATCTTATCGGTTTCATAGTGAATGTAGTTTCTATATTGCAGGGATATGTTGTATCCTTGTAACAATATGACGACGATGAGTGCCAAAACAGTTATGCAATAGTACTTTCTCATGAGTTTATTTTTTTGTTCTTTGTATTTAAAAATACAAAAGTACGAATAAACTTTCAGAATCTATAATTTTAAACATAATTTCTTACATAATATTTTTTCGAAAATAAATTATGTAAGAAATTATGTGAAATATTTGGCAATTTGGTGGCTTTTCTTTAATTTTGCGACCAAAAAGTTTAATATAATAAATTTTGACGTAATTATGGATAGACTGAAAGAACATGATTTAAACCAAGTGTTAGGAGGTGGCTTTTGGTGGCGTGATTCTGCCGGTAATTGGCATTATTGCCCTGAAGACGAAGAGCCAGATGGTGATGACATCATT
>CAVKNU010000199.1:0-4352 GCA_963657465.1 Lachnospiraceae bacterium | reverse complement strand
CCTTATTAAAAAGGATGTAGCTTCTAACATTGTCATTGGTATGATGCATAAGTGTGTTACTATTAATACTCACGATTTTTCTTTACCAATAGGAAAGGGGGCAAAGATATATTATGGAAATACAGGGTTTGATGGAGCGACATCAGAACCCATGCTTGTTTCTGTTTTCGAGAACGTTTATATAAATAAAGTAAAAATACCAGCTCCATTTGTGATGGCAATAATTCGTGATAAAGCAGAGGCGCATAAGGGTAGATTACAAATCAAATATACTCCCAAATTAAAATATGGTGCAATCTCTAACGAATATTTCTTTGACGTTGCAGAACAAACATTAAAAATTTCATCTACAACTCCTTGGGTAGTCTATGATATAGATATTGCAGAGCAGGAAAAATTATGTTTTAAGGCATTGATTGGCGAAGATGTAAAGGATTTAGAAGCTCAAGTCAGAAACCTTCCACAAATAGAGGATACTAATAAGTGTGATATTTCATCTAAAAACATATCTTTAGTGGAACCAACTTCTGAAAAAACAGAATTTGATTCACTAGACTACACTTATATGGCAGCTATCAAGACCAAGCCTTTCTTGATAATTGGTGGTTTTTCAGGCACAGGAAAGAGTTTGATGGTGAAATCATTAGCATTTGCAACTTGTCCTTGTGATGGAGTGTTGAATACATCGGTAACATCGCCGGGCAATTATCTCTTGGTCAGCGTGAAACCGAATTGGCATGATGCTACGGATATAACAGGATTCCGTTCTTCTGTGAACAGAAACTATAATGTCACGGATTTTATGCGCTTTTTGGTCAAGGCAAGATTATATCCTAATGTACCTTTCTTTATTTGCTTGGACGAGATGAATCTTGCTCCTGTTGAGGAATATTTTGCAGATTTTTTGAGTGTGATAGAGTCTCGTAAGCGTAAGAAAGATGGTTCTATTGTGACGGATGCCATTGTACCAGCAAGTGTATTTGCTGATAAGGATTATGCTGATGATTTCAATATCTTCTTGAAATTAGGTTTGAAACCAACCGTAGAGGTAAAGGATATAACGGATTTTTCTGCTAGAATTAAAGAAGATGGTAGTGATGAAGCAGACTTCTTTGAGGAGAGTTGGCTTGTCGATGAGCTAAAGCGTGATGGCTTGACTATTCCGCAAAATGTGATTGTCATTGGAACGGTGAATATGGATGACACAACAAATTCTTTCTCTAGAAAGGTGATAGACAGAGCGATGACATTCGAAACTATTGTTGGAAAGTTTGATGACTCTTATTTTGATTCAGATGTGACTCTGGGTTATGTGAAGAATTATCGCAAGGGTGAACTATTCCTAAGTGATGAGGTAATAGCCACAGACATGATAGAGAATGGGAGATTCGACCTGACAGAGGAAGATAAAAGTGATATCATCAAGTTTATCAACGATATAAACGATGATTTGGAAGGGACTCCTTTCAAGATTAGTTACCGTATTTTGAATGAGACAATTCTGCTATATCGTGCCAAGCGTAAGATTGCAGAACTGATGAAGAAAGAGGGTGGATTTGAAGAAAACGTCAATTTTCAAGTCGATTTGAACTGCATCTTCGACGACATCTTGATGCAGAAAGTCTTGCCTCGTATTGAAGGTGATTACGAAAAGTGTGATAAGTGTCTTGTATCTTTGAGTGCTCGTGCTGAGACTCGAAATTGGAAGCGTAGTTCTGAGAAGATAGAGTTCATGATTAAGCGTTTTGGTAAGGATCATAGTGGATTTACTTCTTTCTGGAATTAGTTTATGAGGAGTTCTTATATAAATAGGTATGCATGGATGTATTGGTATTTGAAAGTGGAGACTATAAGATAACCATCAGTACGCCTACGATAGAGTATGCGTGGAATAGGTTTGTGCGACGTGTGAAAGATGCCGCACAGACTTATTGTGATTATACTTCGACCAAGGTGGGGACACTCAAACTTTATCAGCCCGATAAGGCCGTGAAGAGATTGGTAGCCCAAAATGATGAGGCTGTAAAGCTGAATGGATGGCCTCAACTATGGCCTGTGCTCTTTGAAACTTGCAAGTATCAGTTTGCTGTAGAGTTTTATCATCTTTATGATACATCAGATGTCCGTCTTCTTCCTCATGTCCGCCATCAGATGAAAGGAGTGGCTGAGAATTTCAAGTTTTATCCTAATAATGAGCACGCTGGTATCTTGGTAGGAGAGATTGATTTTCTTAATTCTCCAGGCAAGTTCGCTTTCGCCTTTGATTATCGAAACGAGGATGGTGTTCTGTTGCATGAGAAACTGGAGCTATATGTGGCTTCGCCCAAACTCGATACCAAAAACGACTTACAACAGATTTCTGCGCTCATCAATCAAGAATATGAGAATTATGTCTTTGATTATCTGACGTTGACTTTTAGCAGCTTTGCCCTGCAACGTGCAGAGCGAAATAATCGTATCATTTGGTTGAGCATCTTCAAAAGTGTGGTGGAGGACTATTTCAGAAATGTGAAGTTCGTGATGTCAAGGCCAAACAACAAGCCCATCCGAAAGACTTATCATGCTCGTCCTGATAGAATTAGAAGATGGAGCCAACAGGAAGAGGAACGCTACAAGAACATGGGGCGTGATGCAGAATTGCATTATTTTCGTTATGAGCAAACGGAGAATACTATCAATACACGTGAGAATCGTTTCGTGAAATATTCCTTGCATGTGTTGGGTAAGAAGTTTCGGGAGATATTCGGGGAGGTCAGTGCGCTTTATGGTGACATGGATGCAGAGGAGCGCAAGAGCCTTGAGGAATATAACTTGATGTTCAGGCGTTTGGAGTCTTCTGCTTTTTTCAAGAGGGTAGGTGAGTTTGAGGGATTCCGTCAGGAAAGTGCCATCTTGCAGCAACGTATGGGCTATAGCCAGTTATACAAGGCTTGGCTTATGCTCAAAAACTCGCTGGACCTAGTGGATGGCAAGACGGATATTGGCATGAAGAAGATTTGGGAGCTATATGAGATTTGGTGTTTCCTTGTGATGAAACGTCTCATCGCAAAGGTGCTTAGTATTGATGTTACGACTCCCAATGAGCATATAAGAGAGGATAAAAGCCAAATGCTCGATACGTTAGTAAAAAGTGAGATGAGCCATGTTGTTGAGTTTGACAATGTGAGAAATGGCGATGTGGTGCGTTTGGAGTATCAGCATACCTATAATAGAAAAACCAAGGAGTTTAATACTTCTACTACGGAGCAACGGCCTGATATTGTACTGACAATCACAAAGAAAAATGTTATTACGAGGAAGGATGATGTTGCTAGAAAAGATAGTTTTGTGCTTACCTATCTTTATGATGCCAAGTATCGTGTACAGGACGATGTGAAAGATGGGGAATTGGACGAGGGAGCATCTATTGATGTGGCGGATTATCCTCTGCCTGATGCCATCAATCAGATGCACCGTTATCGTGATGCTATCTACTATGCCATGAAGGGGGAGAATCGTCCTCATGCCAAGGAAATCATTGGTGGTTACATTCTCTTCCCTGGTAGAGTGGAGGGGGATGGAATCTATAAGCGTTATTTCTATCAGAGCATCAAGAAAGTGAATATAGGTGCTTTCCCTTTGTTGCCTGCGGCAAAGGGAGAGGAAGAAAAAGTGGTGCAATGTGATTTGCTTGAAAAGCATCTTCAAGAGATACTGTTGGAGAATGAAGTGTATCAGCATATCAAGGATTCGATTCCTCAAAAGGGATTAGTTTATGAGGCAGAAAATCATGGCAATGTTTTGGCTTGTGTTGTTGAGCGAGAGGTGTTTGAAAACGATTATAGATACCAAAATCATACGATGTTGAATTATAACGTTCCGATTATGATGAATGATGGGGATGCAATGGAGTTGGATGCTATTGATGGCTTGGTAATAGTGGTGGATAATTCTGCTGCCGGATATTATGACGTGGTAAGCTCTAGGTTGCAATTGGTAGGAGGAAAACTTTTCATAGCCTTGTCTTTGCGTGCTTTCCATAATTTCGAAAATGGATGGAAGAGTGTTGCTAAGTGGGGATTGAGAACAGGGAAAGTCATTAAGTTAGAAACGTTGTTGGGAGTGTGATTTTTATGCCTTTCTCATGTTGTACGACCAGGCACACTCATGTCGTACGTTTATACCAACTCATGTTGTACGACTATAGGATGCCTAGTCGTACAACATGGAAGTGTCATAAAAATGGTATTGATTTCACCCCATTTGTTTCTCCAATATGAAGTCGTCGGCAATATAGCCGTTGCTCATCAAGTAGAGGCCTGTACTCTTGTCGTGAAGCTGAGCGCAGGTCTTGCTGCGATAGAACAAGTCGA
>CAVKNU010000198.1:0-4370 GCA_963657465.1 Lachnospiraceae bacterium | reverse complement strand
GCAGAGAATCCCATCGGGTTCATGGGCGTACAAGACAAGAAGATAGAAATGCTTTTCCTTCATCCCGATTACTTCCACAAGGGATTGGGGAAGCAATTGGTAGAATATGCCTTTAATGAAATGGAAGTGGAACTCGTGGATGTAAACGAGCAAAACCCTGATGCCCGCAAGTTTTATGAACGAATGGGCTTTGAGGTATTCAAACGAAATGAGTATGACGGAGAGGGCAATCCCTTCCCTATCTTGGAGATGAAAAAGTTTTAAATACCTCTTCCATGGGGCATAATATACAACTCTAATATGATACATCGACCCAACAAGATGCTTATCTTTTGACAAGCTTTTGTTGGGTCGATTCATTTTACAACCCAAAAACATGTCATTGGGGTTTACATTTCTGCTCGTTCGTTTGTAATAGAAAGCAGAACAAAGTAACAAGACAAGAATGGAAGAAAAAGTAATAGAACAACTGTTTAAGGAACATTACCTCGACATGTACAAGTTGGCGAGAAGCCTATTGTATGACCCTGAAGAGAGCAAAGATGTAGTGAGCGACATCTTCGCCTCATTGGTCAACACAGAAATGGTGATTGTTCCAGAAACGATTCGACAGTACCTGATGATGAGCGTAAAGAACAGATGCTTCAACATCATCAAGCAAAAGAGTCCGCGAGACAGAATCATCCATTTGTATGCTCTCGAACATGAATCTCATCCCGTCATGGAACATGAAGGTGAAGAACGCAAACAGCGTTTGCATGACTTCATCCATCACCAACTATCCACACAGGATCAAGAATTGTTCCGTATGAGATTCATCGAAGAGATGTCGTACAAGGAGATGATGAAAGCCACGGGCATCAGTCGCATGGCTATCTACAAGCATCTCTCTCGCACCATCAACTTGATTAAAGAACATTTTAACCCCAATGACAAATGAAAAAGATTATCGACAAGAAACAAGAGCAAGGGTTCGAGAATGAAGTGAATCAGTTTCTCGATATTCAAGCAGAAACAGACAACTATTCTGACGAAGACTTGGCAAAGCTCTTTTCTAATGAAAAGATGCAACAGGTATTGAATATCACAGCTGAATGTAAGCAAGTGCTGATTGATGAGAATGAGGCTAGCACTCCAGACATCAACGCTGAGTGGGAAAACTTCAAACAAAAGAACTTTACGAATAAGCCCAAGGCTACGATAGAACATCAGGTTAGTAAAGTAACAACTCACTTTGCCTATAAGATTGCAGCATCCATTGCAAGCGTCATTATGCTATCTGGTGTAGTACTAGCTGCCATCCATTGGCAATATATGCGTTCGAATCGCCAACAAGAATCCGCAGTTATTGATTCTACAAACAACAACAATCATAATAGTGTAATTGCCACAGAAGAAAGTCAAGCCAAGAATGATTCCACCGTTTGTGCCACCCCAACTATCAAGAACTTTGAAAACGTAGAGCTTGGAGAGATTCTAACAGTAATGGGGAAATTCTACTGCAAGCAAGTTGTGCTCAAAGGAGAGAACGCTCATCTTCGTCTGCGCTTCGAATGGAACCAAGCATTATCCTTGGAAGAAAATATCAAGATATTGAATAGCTTTGAGCATATCCATATTGCGCTCGAAGGTGAAAGTATTACCATTCAATAAAATGCAAGGACACATGAAAAGAACTATCATCCTATTATTTTGCATGGCAATATTTCTCGTCATGCAAGCACAACATAACACTCTACAAGTCTCCCATCGTTTCGTCAACACTTCCATGCCAGAAGCCTTATCTTGGCTAGACAAACAAAGTGACGACATCACCATCAACTTCATTTATGACGAACTGGAAGACTTCAAGGTGACAACCGACATTAGGAAGAAATCGATACCAGAAGCGATTCAAGCGCTTATCGGTTTCTACCCTATCCGAGCTACTGTCACAGAGACATACGGGGATGGCATCACCCTACCCAAAGAATACCATCACCAATACATCTCCGTGGAATGCACTCAAAAGATGACTTACCACTACAAGGGAACGGTCTATGACAACAATAATCAGCCTCTTCCCTTTGCCAACATTATCTTGCTCAACACCCAAGACTCTACTTATCTGAATGGCGGTGTGAGTAATGAAAGTGGCGTGTTCGTGATACCTTGCATAAGCCTTGTTTTGATGGACAAATCGGTAGCGTCCATCTTCGACCTACCAGCAAGAATCTAAACGCCGTGGTCATCAAGGGTGAAAAGCCTTTTGTTGCATACCATGGCGACCGTCTCGTAGCAGGTATCAAGGGTTCGCTCTTGGAGAAAGGAAACAATGGCGAAACTCTGCTCCAGCATATGATGCAGATGGGCAAGGAGGTATCATCCGCATCATCATGCGAGACAGTGAGCAAGGAGCAGAGCTGAATCTTGGTTCCAACTTTGGCTTAACTCGTTGGAATGAGATTGCCCCTAGGGCATCATTCGCTTATCACAAAGGCAAATGGAGCATTGATGTTTCTGGCAACGGTACTGCATGGAGCCGTGGCAAAGATGAAGCGCAAAACCATGTGAAACTGAAAGAACAAGGCATCATTTACGACACGCCTAGCCAAAGCACCAAGAGGGTAAGGAATGCCAACATAAACTTATCAGTAAGATATGCCATCAGCCCTAAGGACGAGCTGCTGCTCTATGGTAATCTGTCTCAAAATAAGAGCAAGCTGCACAATGAGGCTTCAACAAAAGTGAAGACGCTCATTGAAGAAACAGAAAATAACTCCAATGCAACCAACACCCAGTCATCCGACATCAAGCAGACAGACATGTTGCTGCACCAACGCACACACGACAAGCAGTTTTCTGCCTCCGTAAACTATACCCACAAATTTGACACAGAGGGCAATCGAAACCTCAAGATTATGTCAGATATTGCTCGACAATACTCATACGGCAATGAGCAGAAATACAATTATCAAAACTTTGACGATAACGGTAAACTTCTTTCAGAAGAATACTACGGTCAATACATTCCGAGCCAATACACCGTTCTTTCTATGGAAGGACGATACACCCACGACACCAAACACGCCGGTCAATGGATGGTTGGAACAAAATATAGTTTAACCATGCTGGAAAATGGGCTTGCTTATAGCGACAAGGCAGATAACGACATTACAGGAATGGACTATCAATATTATTATGGATATAGTGAGGGATTGGCGGCACTATACCTAAAATATCAGATTAGCAAGAAATCATGGGACTTGGTGGTAGGATTGCGAGGAGAAGCAGACGTACCTGGTTCTATTGAATCGAAAGATCGAGGGAATAAGAGTCCTTTCATCAAATTCAAACTAGACGCACAGACAGACCTCTTCCCTAGCATCTACTTCACCAAGCGTATCGGTAGCCAGCACGCCCTCTCCTTCTCCTATTCCAGACGCACCCAGAGGGTAAGCTATCGCAACCTTTTGCCTGAACGCTACCATCAGTCGAAGTATGAGATTGTGGAAGGAAATCCGAACATTCGCCCTGACTATCCCAATGAACTGTCGATGACCTACACTTGGCGAGGCAAATACATGTTGGGCACGGAATATACTTGGAGCAACAATGGGTTTAACGCCCTGCTGAAATCAACCGTCGAAGACGGAACGCCTACTTACATCAGTACGTTCACGGATGGGCAGAGAAGCAGGAAACTATACTTCTATCTCTATGCACCTATCAACATCAGCAAATGGTGGACGATGAACTTCCGACCATGGGGTCTTGCCCATACATTTCCCTGAATGTCAACTACAACATTCATTGGGGCAAGCAAAAGCGAAATGCTCGCATCGAGCATAGTAACAACGAAGAAAGAGGAAGACTTTAAATGGGGCTTGTCATTTTGTTCTTTTGTCATTTCTCATTCTTTGCCACGACAGGAGAACCGCCAAATACCTCGCTCATCTTCATCGTGTCGAGCGCATGGTCGATGCTCTTGATTTCTTCTTCATACAATTCCACATCCATAGCCCCGAAGTTCTCCTTCAGTCGGCATAGGCAACGAGTGCCTGGTATCGGAACAATCCAAGGCTTCTTGCACATCATCCATGCCAAGGAAATTTGGGCTGGTGTGGCATGATGCTCCTCTGCCAAACCATCTATGAGGGCGAAGAGTTGCTTGTTCTCCTCGAAACTCTCCTTGCGATATTGCGGCATCACGGCACGATAGTCGGTCTTGCTGTCGAATTGACTTTCTGCCGTGTAATTTCTTGTGAGCAATCCGTTGGCAAGGGGTGAGAAGGCAACGAAGCCGATGCCCAACTCCTCAAGCGTAGGAAACCACGCCTCGTGCCAACGAGCCATCATGGAGAGACGATTCTGAATGGCTGCAACAGGAC
>CAVKNU010000197.1:0-4455 GCA_963657465.1 Lachnospiraceae bacterium | reverse complement strand
TAACTCTCCCTATGCAGCTATCCGCGCTCTGTTTTAGAGCGCGGATAGGGAGGGTGTGGCTATTCGCTGAATAGTTACTAGAAACAACACTTATATTTTTAGAGGTATTAAGATTCGTAAACATCAAAAAAGTATTACCTTGCAGTCTTATTGGGCTGCAAGGTAATTACGTAGTGGATTGGCATACATCGTGAGCATTCGCTCCTTCAAGTAGGCTTCATCCTTATCAGGAAGGTCAATCTTAGACAACTGACCTGCGATATATTGTTCAAACTTCATTTTATCTTCTGGACTATACTGAGCCGCATGAGTATCGGAGCCTTCCAAAAGGTCGAGTGCTACATAGTTGCCTGGATAGAGACGATAATGGCAATGAATCTCATGGTCAATATGAGCCGCCACCTTATTATATAGGTCTTGCTTTGGCATCTCTGGGTCGAGGGTATCGAGATATTCATCCAGACAAGCCGCAGCATGATAATGTACATGCCCCTTATAGCCGAAGATTCCTGTCTGCATACTAACCAAGTCGTCGGTAGGTCCCTTCTTCCAATCAGCGTTGTCTCGCTTCAATTGATATTCTCTAGCCTTTAAGAAGTCGCAAGGGTCGTATTCATAACTGATACCAAGCGGTACGAGGTGAAGTTGTTTCAAGCGTTCTATGATGCTACCTTCACCACCCATAGACATCATCTGCAGAATGGATTTCTGAGTTCGGTCGTTACTGTCCTTAGCTCTACCCTCTCGCTGGGCTATCCAGATATTCTCATGTTTTTCCTTGATAGCAAAGTGCATGTAGTCGGAAAGGCGCTTGCTAGACATCAACATCTGACGCATACTCAAGGCACGCTCCACAATGAAAGCCTTGTTGACACGCACTAGGTCTTTGACCCATGGCAATGACAGAAGGTTATCACCGATGGCAATCTCGCAAGTGGTCTTGAAGTGATTGTCCACCAAGAGCACATCGAGGATGGCAGAATCGAGCACGATGTCACGATGATTGCTGATGAAAGTATAGTTGCGAGTATTGTCGAGTGCGGTGCAATCCATCTCACAACTCGTTGCTGCCTTCTTCAAGATGCCATGCACAAAATCATAGGCGAAAGCCAACTGAAACTCCATGTTGGTCTTGCAAGCCTTCAACTTTTGGGCTATCATCTCGAAAGGTACCTGTGGATAGAGATAGGCAAGCACCTGCTTAAACTGAGGATTGCCAAGCAATCGCTCATATACCTCTGGGAGGTCTTCCGGTTCCCAAGGGCGAATGGTATCAAATTCTTGAGGAATCTTCATAATAAATATGTTTATATGTTTCTGCGCAGATAGCGCAGAAACATCATTATAGACTTAGAATTGATTCTCCACGATGTCGCTAAGCACATCCTTGATGTCAAGACCAGCTGCACGAACCTGCTGAGGTATGAAGCTAGTAACAGTCATACCTGGAGTGGTATTGATTTCGAGCATATTGACCTTATCTTTACCATTCTCATCCTTCGTGATGATGTAGTCAATACGAATGATACCATTGGCATGGAGGATGTCATAGATACGTGAAGTAGTCTTAGCTACCTCAGCAGCTGTCTCAGGAGCCAAGCGAGCAGGAGTGATTTCCTGTACTTGGCCATTGTACTTGGCATCATAATCGAAGAACTCATTGCTAGTAACTACTTCAGTTGCAGGGAACACGACACATTTGTCAGCTGTCTTATACACACCTTGGGAAATCTCAGTACCCTGCATATAAGCCTCGACCATAGCCTCCTCTGCTTCCATGAAAGCCACACGGAGAGCAGGAGCCAACTGATCAGCTTCCTTCACCTTGCTTACACCAAAGCTACTACCATCAGCAGCAGGTTTCACAAAGCAAGGCATGCCGATGCGCTTGGCGATAGCCTCCTCATCATACTGTTCGCCACGACGAAGCAAGATGCTGTCTGCCACGTTGATACCGAAGCCACGAAGATAGTTGTTGAGCACATATTTATCAAAAGTCATAGCCTCCACCAACACACCGCTGGTAGAATAAGGTAAGTGGATGAGGTCGAAATAGCCCTGCATCACACCATTCTCACCTGGCTGTCCATGAATGGTGATATAAGCGTAATCGAAATACTGGCGCAGTCCGTTCATCAAGAACGAGAAGTCGTTCTTGTCTATCTCGGCGGTCTCACCATTATCGAAAGCAACATGCCAATCGGTGCCTTTCACATCGACAAGGTAGATATTATAGCGCTCTTTATCGAAAAAAGAGTACAATCCCTGACCTGAGCGCAATGATACATCGTGCTCTGAAGAATCGCCACCACAAACGATGGCTATCGTTCTCTTGTTATTTTCCATTCTTATGATGTTTAAAATATAGTTTTATACCTATTAAAACATAGTTTTATCGTGCCTGAAACGTATCTTGTGTGGTTCCAGCGATAAAGCCACGCCACTTTTCTATCAACTTACGGAAGTCGTCTGGCCATTCGCTATCAAAATCCATCTGTTGTTTGGTAGTAGGATGTACAAACCCCAACGTCTTGGCATGAAGTGCTTGACGCGGACAAAACTTGAAACAATTCTGGATGAAAGCCTTGTAACTACTGCTGCGTTGTCCTCGCAGGATTTCCGCACCACCATAGGTCTCATCCATAAAAAGTGGATGCCCTATATGCTTCATGTGGGCACGAATCTGATGGGTACGGCCTGTCTCCAGGATACATTGCACCAAGGTGGTATAACCAAAACGCTCCAATACCTTGTAGTGAGTAACAGCACTCTTGCCGATTCCACTATCAGGACTGAACACTTTCATACGAAGACGGTTCTTTGGGTCACGACCGATATTACCCTCGATGCGTCCCTCATCTTCCACAATATTTCCCCACACCAAGGCATTGTAACTGCGATGAGTGGTCTTATTGAAAAACTGCTTGCCCAAGGCTGTCTTTGCCGTTGGTGTCTTTGCCACCACAAGCAAGCCACTTGTGTCTTTGTCTATACGATGCACCAACCCCACTTCTGGGTCGTTGGCATCAAACTCCGGCATGTCTCTCAAATGCCAAGCCACAGCCTGAATCAAGGTTCCATGGAAATTGCCTGCACCTGGATGCACCACCATACCAGCCTCCTTGTTGATCACCATCAACTGGTCATCCTCATAGACCACATTGATAGGTATCTCCTCTGGCTTGATGCTAGTTTCATGACGAGGGCGGTCGAGCATCAAGGTTACAAGGTCGTTAGGACGCACCTTATAGTTGCTCTTCACAGGCTTGCCATTCACATGGATAAAACCAGCATCGGCTGCTTGTTGGATACGGTTGCGACTCTGGTACGCCATCTTGTCTGCCAAGTATTTGTCTATGCGAACAGGATCTTGGTTAGCATCCACCTGCACCTTCCAATGCTCATAAAGAGAGCCATCATCAAAACCGAAGTCATCCTCTACTGGAGCATACACCTTATTATATATATAGTCAAATATCTTCATTCTATCAATTTATTGGATTCTTCACTTTTCGTTCTTCACTTCCAGCTCTACTCCACCACTTCTTTCTGGTGTTCATGAGTAGGAGGCTCTGGCGTTTCTGGAATCACCTCAAAGTTGTCTTCCTCATTTTCCGTACTTCCTTCACCTTCCATCACATCGTCCGCATGGCTCTTATCCATAGGTTCCACAAAGTCCACGGAATCAGAACTGTCACGCTGTCCATTGCCCACCTGGATAATCAACACATCGTCTATCGACACCTTGTCACCAGCCACCACATGTCTGCCTTTCACCAAGATGCCATACACCCAGTCTTCCTCTCCAGCCACATACTGAGGAGCTCCCAACTTGAATCCCATGGCTGTCAACTTCGCCATTGCCTCTCGCAACGAACTATTATCAATGACATCTGGGATGGTAATACGAGGAGAATGGTCGGAGTTAATCGTGACATAAATAATATGTCCCGACTTCACCTTTTCACCATATACAGGACTTTGTTCCAAGATGCAGTCAGGAGGCAAAGATCTCACATAGCCCGTGTCTGATACCTCAATCTGCAAGCCAGCATCCTCCAGAATACGTTCTGCATCGGCAAATTTCTTATATCGAATGTCAGGTATCGTGATAGCCTCACCATGATGGGTATATATATCAATGCCATACTTGACACCGACACACAGGAACACCACCACCACAAACATGGCGAATAAGTTGCCCCAGAGATATTTACTCTTAAACTTATTTATAAACTCTGATGAAGTCATGCCTTTAAATTTTGCACAAAGATAATGCAAAAATCTGATTTATCAAAAAGTTTGAGAACTTTTTAGACTAAAAACACAAAAAGCAGCAAAGAATCTCTCCTTGCTGCTTTTAATGTCATCGTCTTTTTCTGCGACAAGTCGGAAATTATTTTCCGTGGTGCTCGTCAGATACAGTTAACTTCTTACGGCCATGAGCACGGCGAG
>CAVKNU010000196.1:0-4520 GCA_963657465.1 Lachnospiraceae bacterium | reverse complement strand
ATCGGGGAGTGCTGCCTGTCCTTTGTGGAGGTACAGGACTTTACATCGAGTCGGTGTTGAAAGGCTATCATCTGTCTCCTGTTCCGCAAAATCAAGCGCTCAGAGATTCTTTGGCAGGCAAAAGTTTGGAAGAGTTAACCGTGATGCTTCAAGAGTTGAAGGCAAAAACGGGTTCTAATATGCATAATCGTACGGATGTGGATTCTGCTCAACGTGCCATTCGTGCCATAGAGATTGAGACTTATAATCTAGAACATCCGATGCCAGAGAGAGAATTGCCTGCGGTCGATTCGCTCATCATTGGTGTCAGTATCGACCGTGATGCTCGAAGAGAGAAAATCACTCGTCGTCTGAAGCAACGTCTTGAAGAAGGTATGGTAGATGAAATCAAGGGATTGATAGATGGAGGGGTTCCACCAGAAAACCTTATCTATTATGGATTGGAATATAAGTTTATCACAGAATATGTGATAGGCAAAACAACATACGATGAAATGTTCCGAGGTCTGGAGATTGCGATTCATCAGTTTGCTAAGCGACAAATGACATGGTTTAGAGGCATGGAGAGAAGAGGCTTTACCATCCATTGGATAGATGCTCTTCAGCCGATGGAAGATAAGGTGAATAAAATCTTGGAATTGATGACACAAAATAGTTGATAATTATGGCAGTAAACGAGAATAAATGGGGATTACTTTATTGTCCAAGAGGAGGATGGCAAGGTAATAAGCGATGGAGTAAGATAGAAAAAATCCTTCGCCAAAATCATATTGATTATGATTTCGTGCAGAGCGAAAATCAGAAAAGCGTAGAACGATTGGTGAAAATGTTTATCAACAATGGCTATAAGACAATAGTTGTTGTTGGAGGTGATTCTGCACTTAATGATGCCGTGAATTGCTTGATGCAGGTGAACCAAGAGGTACGTGATCAAGTGGCTCTTGGAGTTATCCCTAATGGACTAATGAATGATTTCGCACATTTTTGGGGACTCAGTGATAGTGATTATGAGCGTACCATTCAGTCGTTGAAGGTTCGAAGAGTCAGAAAAATCGACTTGGGTTGTATTCGATATACAAATAAAAGAGGAGAAAAGTGTCATCGCTATTTCTTGAATTGTATCAATATAGGCTTGATAGCATCTATCATGAACTTGCGTCGCCAGACTCATCATTTGTTTGGCTCGCGCACTCTCTCCTTCTTTTTCTCTTTTTTGTTGATGATATTCCAACGCTTGGATTATAAGATGGACATAAAGATAAATTCGGACATTATCAAGCGCCGAATTATGACGGTATGTGTAGGGAATGCCTATGGATATGGTCAAACACCTAATGCTGTTCCCTATAATGGTTTGCTAGACGTATCTGTGGTTTATCATCCTCAGATGACTCAACTGTTTGAGGGAATTTACCTCTTTGTGAAAGGTAAATTCTTGAATCATCGTAGTGTACATCCTTATCGTACAAGGGAAGTGGAAATAAATGAGGCTTCTCATGCATTGATTGGTATTGATGGTCGATTGATGAATACCCCTGTGGGACCTTATAAGATTACGGTGATTCAGGAAGTTATTAATTTCTTGATACCAGAATAGAGAAATGCTTATCCTTGTTGTGAGATCTGCTGTAGTTTCTCTATTTCTATGAGTTTTATCTTCCTGCCATCGATGGCAATTAGTTTTTCGGTGGCAAAAGCTGATAGTGTGCGGATGGCATTGCTGGTAGTCATATTGGAAAGGTTGGCTAAATCTTCTCGGCTTAGGTATATGCTGAGTGTGTAGCCATCTTCTTCCAATCCGTAGGAGTCTTTGAGGAAGATTAAAGCTTCCGCCAGACGGGCACGAATATGCTTCTGGGTCAAGTTGATGGTACGTTCGTCTGATTTCCCCATCTCAATGCTTAAAGTCTTGATAAAAAATATGCCAATATTGAAATTCTTTTCTAATAAGCGCATAAGAATCTCTGTGGGTAAGAAGGCTATAGTGCAAGTTTCGATCGCCATGGCTGAAGTGCTATAATTCTCATGGGCAAAGAATGCTCGGTAGGCGAAGAATTCGATGGGCTTGATGGCACGTATAATCTGGTTTCTTCCGCCAATGCCATCTTTGTAAATCTTTACTTTACCATGGATGAGACACATGATTTGAGTGGGGGACTCGAATGTCTTATAGATAATCTCGTTTTTCTTGAACTTTTTAATAACGAGATTTTGACAGAGCAAGTCATATTGCTCTGGTCCAAGATTGTTCCATAATTTTGAAATTTCTAGGGCAATCTTTTCCTTACTGATGTCACTTTTGCTAGCCATGTATCCTAATCTTATTTACCTACTGGGATGCAAAAGTACGATTTTTTATTGAAATAATTAAATATTTTGACTAAAAATGTATTATAAAACATAAAAAACGCAGTTTTTATAAAAATGAAACGTAAAAAACTTTGTAATACCAAAAAAAAACGTTACCTTTGGAAGCAATAAAATAAGTTAATAAACTAATAAACCTTAATATAGATCTATGAGTTATCTAAAATTCGAAAAGGCCCTAATGACGAATTTACAGGAGTCATTACCGAAGGAGTTGCTACGTACCAACCGTTCGGGAGCTTATTCGTGCTCTACGATTGTGGATTGTAACACCCGCAAGTATCACGGCTTGTTGGTTGTCCCTGTTCCAGAGATGGACGATGACAACCATGTCTTGCTGAGCTCGCTTGATGTTACAGTCATTCAGCATGGAGCAGAGTTCAATCTCGGACTGCATAAGTACCAAGGTAATAACTACAGCCCTATGGGGCATAAGTACATTCGTGAATTTGATTGTGACAAGGTTCCTACTACTCTCTATAGGGTGGGTGGCGTAATCTTGAAAAAAGAAGTTGTCTTCCAGCACTATGAAAATCGTATCTTGATTCGCTATACGTTGGTTGATGGTCATTCTGCCACAACACTCCGCTTCCGTCCATTCTTGGCATTCAGAAGCGTCCGCCAATTCACACATGAGAATTCTACAGCTTCTCGTGATTATTCTGCAGTTGATAACGGTATTAGAACATGTATGTATGCAGGCTATCCAGACTTGTATATGCAGTTCTCTAAAAAGAACAATTTCGTGTTCTGTCCAGACTGGTATCGTGGTGTGGAATATCCTAAGGAGCAGGAGAGAGGCTATGCTTCTAATGAAGACCTTTATGTGCCTGGCTATTTTGAGATGGATATCAAGAAGGGAGAAAGCATTATTTTCGCTGGTTCTACCTCAGAGATAAAGTCTCGCAGCTTGAAAAAGCTCTTTGATGAGGAAGTTAATGAGCGTGCACCTCGTGATAACTTCTTCCATTGCTTGGTGAATGCTGCCCATCAGTTCCATCGCCGTGAAAAAAATGACGATCGTTATATCTTGGCTGGTTATCCATGGTTTAAATGCCGTGCTCGTGATACATTTATTTCTCTTCCAGGCTTGACCCTTTCTATCGAAGAAAATGATTACTTCGAATTGGTGATGAAGACTGCCATGAAGGGATACTATGAGTTTATGCATGGAAAACCTATCTCAGTTCATATCACGGAACTGGAACAACCTGATGTGCCATTGTGGGCAATTTGGGCATTGCAGCAGTATGCAAAGGAAACGAGCAAGGAAGAGTGTCTTAAGAAATATGGACAGTTTGTCCATGACATCATCCTCTTTATCATGGAAAATGAGCATCCAAATCTAGAATTGCATGAAAATGGATTACTCTATACCAATGGTAAGGATAAAGCTGTAACTTGGATGAATTCTACGGCAAATGGTCGCCCTGTCGTACCACGCTCTGGTTATATTGTAGAGATTAATGCTTTGTGGTACAATGCTTTGTGTTTCTGTGCTTCTTTGGTAGGATTGGAAGGAAAGGAACAAGAACAGCAAGAGCTGTTGGCAAAGGCTGAGGTCACCAAGAAGTCATTTGTCGATACTTTCCTCAATGAATATGGTTATCTCTATGATTATGTGGATGGCAATATGATAGATTGGAGTGTTCGTCCTAATATGATATTCCCTGTGGCTTTCGATTATTCTCCATTGAATCAAGATCAAAAGAAGCAAGTGCTAGATATATGTACCCGAGAGTTGCTGACTCCAAAGGGATTGCGTTCTCTTTCTCCAAAGAGTGGTGGCTATAATCCAATCTATGTGGGTCCACAGGCACAGCGCGACTATGCTTACCATCAGGGTACGGCATGGCCATGGCTCGGTGGCTTCTATATGGAAGCCAGCTTGAAACTCTATAAGCGTACGCGCTTGAGTTTCATCGAGCGCCAGATGGTGGGCTATGAGGATGAGATGTCTTATCATTGCTTAGGCACTATCAGCGAGCTCTTTGATGGAAACCCTCCATTCACGGGACGCGGTGCCATATCTTTTGCAATGAATGTGGCAGAGATTTTGCGTGCGCTTGAATTACTCGAAAAATATCAATATTAATAAAGGAGGACTGCTATATGAAAGTATTAATGTTTGGATGGGAGTATCCTCCTCACGT
>CAVKNU010000195.1:0-4547 GCA_963657465.1 Lachnospiraceae bacterium | reverse complement strand
CCAACGACCCCGAGATTACAAATCACGTGCTCTGGCCAACTGAGCTAAAGAGGCGGGTGGACAAGCGATTCATATCGCGCCGCTACAACCAAGTACCCTTGCTATGTTCCCATCCTGGGGGATTCCAAGGGAGCTGGCCGTATGAGACTTGTCCGTCTCATTGCGTTTAAGCGGGTGCAAAGGTAGTGCTTTTTTTTGTACCCGCCAAACTTTTTGATAGGAAATGATGTTTCTTTAACGTTTGTTTGCTAAAAATCAACCACTGTAATACCTGCTCCACCAAATTGTACATGCTCATCTGCATAATGAGTGACATTTGGAATGCTACTCAAGTACTGTCGAATCAGTTGGCGAAGGATGCCGTTTCCCTTTCCGTGAAGGATGCGAACGCGAGGCATGCCTACCAGGATGGCATCATCGATGAAATACTGTACGGCATTCAACGCTTCATCTCCACGCATACCCCTTACGTCCAGATCTTGATGGAAGTTGGTCTTATGAGTATCAATGGTCTTGCGGGTTTCCTTGCTAATGCCGTAAGATGCAAGATTCTCTTTGCGCTCTTCTGTCTTGTTTGTTTCTATAGAAGAAGCTGAAGCATGTTCCAGACGATTGAGGCGCATTTTGGTTCTCATACCACCAAATACAGCTGTAGCCATATCTCCGTTGATGCTTTCTATCTTGCCAATTGTAGTCAGACCTTTGATTCGAACCGTATCGCCTTCCTTGAGCTCACGATTGTCGGCTTGAGTCTTGTCTTGGGCATTGCGTAGAGCGGCGGCTGCCTTTTCCTGATTTTCCTTTTTTTCAGCTTGTCGTTTGGCGTGACGCTCTTTGCGTTGCTGGATTTGGGCTATTTTGCGAGCAATTTTGTCATCGTTTTCTTTTGTGTCAATTTCTTGTACTTCCTGTTTGAAAGCATCAAGTTCTAGACGAATACGACGTGTTTCTTCTTTCTCAGCCTGACTCTCGCGAATCTCTCGGATGGCATTCTCTATCTTCTTGTTACTTTCCTTTAAGAGTTCTTCGGCTTGTTCTTTTGCCTTTTTGAGAATGGCTTTTCTGCTGCGTTCGATATCTTCAATGTCGCTTTCATACTTGGAGATGGTTTTCTCCATGTCTTTCTCGCGTTGATGGATATTTTGTCGCTTGTTCTCCCAGTATCGTTTGTCACGCACGATATCTTGCAGGTATTTGTCGCTCTGGATATATTCCGAGCCAACAATGTCCGAGGCTTCCTTGATAACTTCTTCTGGTAGTCCTATCTTTCGGGCTATCTCGATGGCAAATGATGAACCCGGACGACCGGTTGCGAGTTGGAAGAGGGCTTTCATCTCATGTCGATCGTAAAGCATCGCCCCATTTACAACTCCTTCATGGTTGTCGGCAAAATGTTTGAGGTTCTGATAGTGAGTGGTGATGACACCATAGGCTTGTTGCTTGCAGAACTTGTCAAGTACTGCTTCTGCGATGGCTCCACCAATGCCAGGCTCGGTACCTGTGCCGAACTCATCTATCAAGATGATGGTGTTGGCATTGGCTGTCTTCATCATATTCTTCATGTTGAGCAGATGAGAAGAATAGGTACTCAAGTCATTTTCCAAACTCTGCTCGTCGCCGATGTCAATCATGATGTTCTGAAATACGCCTGTCTTGGAACGTTCGCTCACAGGGATACTTAGTCCGCATTGGAGCATATATTGTAGTATTCCTACGGTTTTAAGGCAAACGGACTTGCCACCGGCATTAGGACCGGAAATGATGAGAATGCGCTTCTCTTGGGTTAGCATGATGTCGAGTGGAACCACTTTTTCACCTTTCTTTTCCAAGGATTGCTGCAAGAGTGGATGGATGGCATGAATCCAATCGATATGTGGGTGATCTTCTACATCGGGCTCTATAGCCTTGAATGCATCGGCAAGTTTTTGTTTGGCCTGTATAAAGTCTATTTTTGCCAGGAAACGGTAAGAGTCTAGTATCTCTTTGGAGAATGGGCGCACTTTGTTGGTGAAGTCGGTGAGGATGCGGATGATTTCTTTACGCTCTTCTCCTTCTAGTTCACGTACACGGTTGTTGGCTTCCACAACTTCGGTTGGTTCGATGAAGACGGTCTTGCCCGTAGCACTCTCATCGTGCACGATACCTTTGATCTTGCGCTTGAGAGTTGGAACTATAGGGATGACCAGGCGACCATCACGCAAAGCAGGGGTGACGTCTTTTTCGACTACGCCTTCGCTTTGGGCTGCTCTTAATATATTATATAAGGTACGCGAGATGCTTCCTTCTGTTCTGGCTAGTTCACGGCGAATTTGCAAAAGCTCAGGGGTTGCATTGTCACGTATTTTACCAAACTTGTCGAGTATTTGGTCGATACGTTGGATGAGTTGTGGAAAAACCACAACGTCTTGTGACAAACGGTGTAGGGCTGGATATGGGTATTTCTTCTCTCTGCGCCAACCGTCTTCTTGCGCGGCATGTGCCTCGTCTTCGTCGCTTCGGTTGAGAATCTTTACCATGCCAGCGATGGTTGCTAACGAACGGCGAAGATCGAAAAGTTCATCTTCTTCCAAATGGGTGTTCTCTATGCGAATACGCACAATGCTGGCTCTTACGTCATAGAAGTATTGAAGCGGAAAGTCTTCCACTTCCTCCATGAGTCGTCTGAACTCACGCACCTGTGTGAGCCATTCGTTTATTTGTTCAGCATCACTACAGAATGCCATCTTTTCCACTTGCTCTTTGCCAAGTGGGGAAAGGCAGCGTTCACGTAACATCTTGCGGATTTCGTTGAATCCTATCTTGTTTTCAAAATTATCTGGATAAATCATGGGTGCAAAGTTAGTGCAATTTTGGCAAACTACCAAACTTTGGAGCAACGAAGTGTATTTGTTGCGGATGTTGTAGGTAGGCTTTTTCTGATGCTGATTAGGTATTCTGCCCAATTGGCATCGTGCCTTTTGTTCCAAATATCTCCCAGAAAGGCTGCTCCTCCAAAATTCCATGCCCTGAGTTGTGGGAGATAGGGGAGTGAGATGCCTCCAAGGGCAATAACTTTGTCATTGATAATTCCTACTTGGGCAGCGTCTTCTAGTTCCTTGTTGGTGAAGGCATGAGAATAGCCTTCTTTGGATATGCTGTCAAAGATGGGACTTAGGAATACGTAGTCGAATGCAGGTGCGGTCTTCGTTCCTGTAGGGGCACCATTTTCTGCTCTTATGGCATCTTTTATCTCTTTTATGCTGTGGCAGGAGCGGGAAAGGCTTCCTTGAAAATCTTGGGGAATGTCGTGATTGCGCTTGTTGAGATGTATTCCATGCAAATGGTATTTCTCGCAAAGTTCAAAGTGATCGTGTACAACGATTTGCTGATGCCATTTTTCTTCGATTCCTTCTATGAGCTTTTCACAATTTCCTATGTTGGAATTTGGTTTGCGAAGATGGAGCAAGTCAATGCCTTGTTCGAAGAGTTGATTGATGAATTCTGCTTCGTGATTAATAAAATCGGGTGGAGTGATTACTATCCATTTCATTTGATAAACAGTGCTTTAGGTTCATAAAAATGATTAACTGGGCCGTGTCCTTCTCCTATTTCAACGTCTTTTCCTGCAAGAATAGCTCCAGAAAGATAAGTTTTGGCCATGGCTATGGCTGTGTTCATATCTAGATTTTTGGCAAGATAGGAGGTGATGGCGGAGGACAGGGTGCAACCTGTGCCATGGGTGTTGCGTGTGCAGATGTTTGCGCCACGGTATGTGGCAGTCTCGAGAGCTTTGCCTTCGAATAGATAGTCAATCTTCTCTGGTCTGTCGAAGTGTCCACCTTTGATGAGTACGTTCTTGCATCCTAGTTTCATGATGCTTGAAGCAGCTTGTCGAATGTCTTCTAAGCAGTTGATTTCTATCCCAGCTAAGATTTCTGCTTCCGGTATGTTGGGGGTGAGGAGGGTGGCAAGTGGAAGTAATTCTTTGACAAAGACTTCCAGTGCGTCTTCTTGCATGAGTCGGCATCCGCTGGTGGAAACCATCACAGGGTCGATAACCAGATGCTGAAAAGGTAAACTCTTTTGTGTTTGCTCATCTTTTGACTGATATGATTTCAAGGTTTCTGCAATGGCATGAATGGTTTCTCGGTCGTTCACCATACCAATCTTGATGGCTTGTGGATGGATGTCGTCCATTACCGCCTTGATTTGTCCGCTAACGATTTCTGGTTTGATTTTTTGTATGGCATATACTCCCTTCGTGTTTTGCACGGTGATGGCTGTGATGGCTGAAGCTGCATATATGCCTAGCGCTGACATGGTTTTGATGTCGGCTTGTATGCCAGCTCCTCCGCAACTGTCAGAGCCCGCTATGGTTAGTGCTGTGTAATATCTCATGTCTTTTAAGATGTTTAGTGTAATTTGCAAAAGATTTGTATATGTTTTTGCAAGTGATATGTGATTTTATATTTTTGATATGGCAAAAGTACAAATAAAATCTGAGAAACAATGCCTTTTGATGAAAAAAATGGAGACTTAGCCCGACTGTTAGGCAAGGATAGTCAAAC
>CAVKNU010000194.1:0-4548 GCA_963657465.1 Lachnospiraceae bacterium | reverse complement strand
AGCTAAAATCCAGATGCCTTGAAGCAAAATCTGAGGATAGGCTATATGATAGCAGAATGTATATTAAAATATGCGACCTTTTTGTACTTTATCTCGTAAAAAAAGTGAGATAAAGTACAAAAAGGTCGCACTTTTCTTGTTTTCCCCAAAATTCACCCTCCTATTTACGCCTCAAATAACCCATCTAGCGTAACTTCGCTATTTACGATGCTCGAATGTATGCCATTAGCCACGCCGTATGTCGTGACAAATGTGTTGACCAAAGCCTTGGTGGTATGAGTTTTCTCTCGAAACAGTCCCATCCTATTGCGCAACTTCATCTCGTAATCAGCAGATATTCTATATGGCTCTTGCGAGAACTTCATCTCACAAAGATTGATGATTCTGTCGGCACGTTCCAAGACGAGGTCTATCTGAGAACCCTTGCTTTCCTTTCCCTTGTCAGCCTTGTCAAACCAAGCGAAAGCCCCTGTTGCCACTCCGCCAATATTCAAAGCCATACGGATTTGGCGGATGTGCATCAGGCAAACCAACTCAAAGGTCAAGCCTTGCCACGCCTCCACACTATGCGAGAGATAATGGTCGCTCCACCATTGTTCATCATATGAATCCATGTTGGGTTCTATGTATTTCAGATAGAATAAGGTGTAGAAGTCTGTCAACTTGTAGATGCGGTCTTGCGTCTTCTTGCCAAAGTACCTAAACTTCATGATGAAATCACATCTTTCAAGATTGGTCAATATCTTGGTCAACCTACTTCCATCTATCCCTGTGCTCTTCGCAATCTCAGAATAAACCATCCCACTTCGATGGGAAGCCAAGAGGCGAACCACCTCGATGTAACTTTCCGCATGAGTGAACAATGCACCGTACAGTTCATCAAACTCCTCCCTAAGTGCTCCACCCTTGCTGAAGCAAAGCGCATCCACATTCTGCACAAGGCTCAATTCGGGTCTTATCAAACTCAGATAAAAAGGCACTCCACCGAAGAACATGTAGCATTGGGCTATCTGGAAACGGTCCCAAGAGCAACCGATGGATTTCAGATACAATTCAGTCTCATGGAGAGAAAAAGGTCGCAAGTATATTTGACAAGTGATGCGAGCATGAAGCCCACCTTGGTTTTCCACAAGCTTGTCTATCATCCAAGATGTAGCAGAGCCACTTGCCACGAAAACGATGTCACGACGGCGAGCCGCCCAACCATTCCAAAAGTTCTCGAAAGCAGAGGTGAAGTCCGAGCGCAAGGAGTCTATCCAAGGCATCTCATCCACAAACACCAACTTCTTTCTGTCCGTTGGCAAAGAAGCAAGATACTCCTCCAAGACATCGAAGGCATCAAACCAGTCTTTCAATGGTCGAGCCGTGCGTTCTCCCATAGCTAATTTGAGAGCTTTGGCAAAATTGCGCAGTTGCATTCGAGGGACAAGGTTATGTCCTCCAACGTATGTAAAATCAAACTTTCCCTTAAAGTACTCGTCTATCAGAAAAGTCTTTCCGATACGTCTTCTGCCATACACGATGACAAGCTCCGAGCGATTGGAGTCCATGCATCGCTGCAACTCAGCCTTCTCTTTGTCTCTTCCTATCATTTGAATCTTTCCCATACCTTATATTATATTGGTTTGATGGGTGCAAAGATAGTATATTTTTTCTAAAATATGTGCGAGAGAAAACTTTTTCTCACATTTTTCCTTAGAAAAAGTCTTCTCTCGCACATTTTTCATTTCTTAGAGGGCATTTTATGGTGTAGTGTCACCTGATACCATTCTCCCTGTCGCTATTGTTCAGCTTGCGCCTACCCGCATCATATTTGCGTCCATGGTGGCAGTTGAAGCTAGCCGTAAGAATAATCATGTTTCCTTGGTCGGCAAGGCGTATCTTGTTCTTCTGCTGCACATACTTGTTGAACTTCTCGTCCTCATACACGCATCCATGAGAATAGAACATGAAAGTTCCATAGACACCAAATTGCCAGTTTTTGTAATTGTAAGTCACCACAAAGCTGGAAGATGGCTCACCGCCATCCGTGCTTTCACCCCAGAAACTCTTTTCCACCTTGTAGGCACCATAACCTATGTTCCAGTTGCCCACCATCCAACTAATCTCGCCTCCATAGGTGAAGTAAATGAACTCGTGCGAATAATCCAAACCCTTCGTTCTGACATTCTGATATTCGCACATGAGGTTCAAGTCCAAATGGTCCTTGATGAGATGAACATTAGGGGTCAACAGCAAGTGCTTGTAGTCGTGGCTCTTCTGATTCTCAGGCTTGCTCACGAAAAGGTATGAGCCATCCTCACGCTTCTCAGGCAAGATAGAGTTGGCTATCGGCTTGTCGTAATAAGTCCACTTGCCCTCCAGATACAAAGACATCAAAGGAATGTTCCATGATGCCGACACCGAATTGTCGTAACCCGTAAATGGTTTCAAACCACTATTTCCATCACGTGCCTCAAAGCTGTTGGAATATTGGCGCAACTCACTTAGGTTGGAAAGGCTCGGGATGTCGGACGTGATTTTGCTGCTCCACTTAAAGTTCAAACGGTCGTTAGCCTTGGCTTGCAACACCACCTGTGGGCGGAACAACCACTTGCTGTAACCATTTTCCCCTTGATGGATGGAAGACCTCGTCGCACCAACGCCCACCTGATAGCTAAACCATTTTTGTTGTCCCTGTATCTGGGAGAAAAGATAAAGATTGCTGTACTTCAACTCAGTATCGGCGTTACTGCTCCCCACATAGATATTGTCTGTATGACTGATGTTGTATTGCGCACCAGCAGACAGAGACATCTTCTTCCAGTTCTTGCTATAGATGCCCTCACCGATAAGAGAGCGTTTGCGACCTGTGGCATCATAACTATAATCAGCCAACGGCGATGCCTTGACGGATTCCTCAGGCGACTGATTGAACGCATATTCCCTCATGCGATACTGATAGTCTGTGCCGAGATAAGTACCTACAAGGTTCAGAGCCAAGTTTTGCTCATGGGGCATATTGAGTGAATAATAAATGTCGAGCGATGGAATCTACTCCAACATTTTCACGTTGTTCTGCAAGTACTGGTCTGCCTTGCCACTCTCTTGATAAAGCTGGTTGGTGCCTCGCACCGGACTATTGTAATTGTTGAAGTTCAACCTTACATTGAGGGTGTATTTGTCTGGCTCGCTCAGATTATAGCCCAACTGCACATTATTGGAAGTATATAAGAACGGGGAATCATATCCCAGATAGTTGCGATGCAAGGTTTCTCCCGTTGGGAGATGATAGGTACCGATGCTCTCATAGCTTCGTTCCTTCACCGAGCGATAGGAGAAATCGTAGTTTACGCTAAACTCCGACTTCTTCACATTATACTTGAAGTAAGCACTGCTGTTGTTGAATCCTGTCTTGGTGCCTTGCATCGTGGAGAGTCCGCCCACATAACCTGCATAGCGACGACGCACCTGATAGTTGATGACCGCATCCAGGTTGGCATCTCCATATCTTACACCAGGCACATTGATAAACTCCACCTTGGTCACTTCGTCTGGTTGCAAAGCCAAGACATCTTGCATACTAGCCTTGACATCGTTGATACGTATCTGTACGCCTCCACCCTTCAACGACAGCACCTTGCGCTCTGCCCAATTCACAATGATGGTAGGCAAATGCATATTGTCCAACAGGTCATAGCCATTGCTTGCCATCTTCACCTGTTCCTTGGTTGGGAAGACGATTTGCCTGTCCACCATTTCTACCACTCTTGCAGCATTTACGGTGACACCTTTCAGGTGATACGAGTTGGCTATCATCTGCACATTACCGATGCGAGTTATAGGCACCAGCTTGCTGATGGTCTTATAGCCCACGAAAGAAACCTTCATGATGGCTTGCCTCTGCTCACAAGGTATCACGAAATCGCCATTGGCATTGCTCACGCCACCACAAATGAAGGCAGAGTCCTGAGGATTGAGCAACTGGATGTTGGCAAACTCCACAGGCTGATTGTGGTTGTCTATCAATCGCCCGATGAGTTTATGCTCACTCTTGCGAGTACACTCCACGGTTATCAAGCTATCGCCCACAGTCATCTTGATTGGATAATAGCTGATTATCTTGCGGATGGCATCGGGAACGTTCTGGGTATTTACATTTTGCGTAACCGTGAAATCCTCCAACTCGTTGTAGATGAAGCTGATCTTATAGCGAGCAGAAGCCTTGTCGAGGTCGATGAGGACATCCGACATGCTACGGTCGTGATAGTTGCGCTGGATATGCTGTGCGGTCATCGACAAGGCGAATGCGCACAGCAAGAATATGATTGCAGATATTCTTCTCATAATGATTGTGTGGACTAATCTTTCTTTGTTCATTTGTTTCACGTTTTGCCTATATTACAATCCACCTTTCATTTTCCTAACCCTTAGCAGAAGGGATATTGCCACAAAAGTACAAAAAAGGAAAGAAAGAGAAGCGAAATTGAGTGAATCTTTCTTAAATCAATAACTTTCTAAAATATTTTAAACTATACTTCGATATATTTTTGTATTTTTGCAAAGTAT
>CAVKNU010000193.1:0-4565 GCA_963657465.1 Lachnospiraceae bacterium | reverse complement strand
GCTGAAGGTAATCATCGTACCTAAGAAGATTGTCAACGTAGTGTTGAAAAAGTAATATAACTTAATATGCGGAAGGTCGTCTCATCTAGCAATTTTCTAGAAGGCGACCTTCTGTGCTTTAAAACAAAACGAGGAAAAAATTATGCAAATAGCAATCAGCCAAAACATCAAGAATGAGATCAAGGATTATTTCTACATCACGATTGGTCTCTTATTATATACTTTCGGCTTCACCGTGTTTCTTCTGCCTTATCAAATCGTAACAGGTGGTGTGACAGGTTTGGCAGCAGTTATCTATTATGGTACCAACATACCTATTTATTTGTCTTATTTCGTAATCAATGTCATCTTGCTTGCCTTAGCGCTGAAAGTGCTGGGCTTCAAGTTCATGATTAAGACGGTATATGCCATATTCATGCTCTCATTCTTCTTAGCCGTAGCCCAAGACTGGGCAATAGGTCCTAATGGAGAAATGACTCAAGTTTTGGGTGAGGGACAAGACTTCATGTCGCTCGTCATTGGTTGTTGTTTCACAGGTCTTGCCCTTGCTGTGGTATTCCTACACAATGGAAGTACGGGAGGAACGGACATCATTGCTGCCGTAGTCAACAAATACCACAACATTTCCTTAGGACGAGTTCTGATCTTCGTTGATTTCCTCATCGTAGGTAGTTCTTTCTTTGTATTCAAAGCCAAACCTGAATATGAAGCTATTGATGCTGTGCGCAAAGTTGTATTCGGTCTCTGTACAATTCTCATCGAGAATCTGATGCTAGATTATATTATGAATGCTCAACGAGAAAGTGTGCAGTTTATGATTTTCAGCAAGAAATATCAAGAAATCGCCAATGTCATTGGTACACAGATGGATCATGGTGTAACAATTTTGGATGGTCATGGTTGGTACACAGGTCAGGAAATGAAAGTACTTTGTATTCTTGCCAAGAAAAATGAAAGTACTTATATATTCCGCATCGTCAAGATTATCGATCCAAATGCCTTTGTCAGCCAAAGCTCTGTCATCGGTGTATATGGCGAGGGATTTGACGAGATGAAGGTAAAGATTAAGAAAAAAGACATCCAGCAAATTACTGAAAAGATATAATTATCTCTTAAAATAACAGACAAATATGAAAATAGTTTTTGCCACCAATAATCAACATAAGCTTCAAGAAATTCGTGACATCTTGGGCAATGCATTTGAAATTGTATCACTCAAAGAGATAGGATGCGATGTGGATATTCCTGAAACGGGTGATACTTTGGAAGAAAATGCCCTACAGAAGGCACAATACATCTATGATCATTATCATATAAGTTGCTTTGCAGATGACACAGGTTTGGAAGTAGAAGCCCTGAATGGTGCCCCAGGAGTACACAGTGCCCGCTATGCAGAAGGAACCGACCACGACAGCGAGGCAAACATGGCGAAGCTTCTGCATGAGTTGAACGGCAAGGAGAACCGCAAGGCTCGTTTCCGCACCGTTATCTGCTACATCGAGAAGCAGGATGTATGTCCTTGCGGATGCACGAGCATCAAAAAGATACATCAGTTTGAAGGTATCGTAAACGGTAGCATCTCAACAGAGAAGCACGGCACTGAAGGTTTTGGTTACGACCCAGTGTTCGTGCCTGAGGGTTATGACAAGAGTTTTGCCGAACTAGGAGAAGAAATAAAGAATGGTATCAGCCATCGAGCTAGAGCCGTAGCAAAACTGGCAGAATACTTGAAACAGAAATAAATCGCAAGACATGATTAATACCCTTTCGATATTAATCCCCACTTATAACAATGGATGCCTTGAGCTTGTAAGAAGTTTACAAGCTCAAGCATCACACTTACCTCATTTTACATACGAAATACTTGTGGCAGACGATGGTTCTACAGATGGAGCCAGCATAGAAATCAATAGAACTATCAACACGCTAGATAATTGTCGCTATATCCTTAGAGAACACAATAAGGGTAGGGCAGCCATCCGTAATTTTCTTGCCCAGCAAGCCCTATATCCTTGGTTGTTATTTGTGGATAGCAACATGCAGGTAATTCATCCCGATTATCTCGCCAACTATCAACATGCAACAGAAAGTGATGTCGTATATGGAGGTTATCAAATCCATCAAAAACAAGAACAACTCAAACACAACTTACGCTATCTCTTTGAAAGCGCAAGTACCCAAAATGCCAATGCTCAGGAACGTCAAGCCCAGCCTTACCAAAATTTCCATACTTCCAACTTCATCATCCAGCGTGATATTCTGTTGAAATATCCATTTGATGAGCGATTCCGCCATTATGGATATGAAGATGTCTTGTTTGGAAAAACACTACAAGAAAACCAGTTATCCATAGCACATGTGGATAATCCACTCGGCTATGAACACTTCATTGGTAATTATGCTTTTATCACAAAGACAGAAGAAAGCCTTCGCACCCTCTATCAATTCCAAAAAGAATTGCAAGGCTATTCCAAAATCATCCACTATGCACACTTCTTGAACCAACTACATGTGCATAAACTCCTTCAAAAGTTATTTCCTTTGATTAGTTTACCAATAAAAGCCAGGTTGACAGGCAATAATCCTAGCCTTTTCTTGTTTAATATATATAAATTGTTGTATTTTATCCATCTCGGAGATTGACACCATTTCATTCCTATAAACAAGATAGAATTATGAAGAAAAGAATCCTATTTTTCCTATTATTCCTCATGATACAAACCATCCCATTGACGCTTCATGCAGCCATCAGCGATTGGAAAGCGTATATGGCTTATCACGACGTACAGGAAATAGAGCAAGCAGGAAACCTAGTATTTGTACAGGCTTCCAATAATCTCTATGTATATAATCAAAACGACCAAAGCATCCAAACTTTCAGCAAGATGGATTACCTGAGCGATTGCGACATCCAGCATATCGCCTATAATAAGAGTGCCAAACGCTTGTTGATTCTTTATAAGAATGCCAATATCGACCTCATGAACATCAATAACTACGAGGTACAAAATCTTTCAGATTATTATTCTGCGTCCATGACCGAGAATAAGACAGTCAATACTATTTATATGTATGGAAATGATGCCTATCTCTGTACAGGATTTGGTATTGTGAAAATCAATGTAAAAGAAGCAGAAATCAGCGAAACTTACCAACTAGGATATTCGGTTGATTGGTGTGAGATAAAAAATAATCAGATTTATGCTTACGCCAAACAGCTTGGTACATTCTGCGCTTCTCTCAATGCGAATCTCCTGAATAAAAATAACTGGAAAAGAGTAGGGGAATATGTGAATAAAACGGTGGAAAACCAAAATGAACTAAAACAACTGATTAGTACCTTGAATCCAGGAGGACCGAAATACAACCACTTTTGGTTTATGAAATTTACCAATAACCAGCTATACACCTGTGGTGGTGCTTTCTTATCAGGTCTTACCACCGCCATTCGTCCGGGTTGCATCCAGATATTCAATAACTCTAATTGGACAATTCTACCAGATGATATTGCATCCATAACGGGTTATCCTTATCAAGACATTAACTGTGTAGAACCAGACAGCAAAGATCCGAACCACATTTTTGCCTCTGGAAGGACAGGACTTTATGAATTCCAAGATGGAAAACTTCTGCATTATTATAATAAAGACAACAGTATCTTGGAAGGAGCTGTGGATAACGGCAAAGTTTTAGGCAATGACTATGTTTTGGTGCATAGTCTTTTATCTGACAACAAGGGCTCATTATGGTTGTTGAATAGTCAAACCCAACATAATTCTATTATAGAATTCACCCAAGACCATCAATTTATCTCGCACCACAAGGATGACTTGATGGCAAACGGCTATAGTTTTGCAGCTATGCAAGGACTCCTGTTTGACCAGCATTCCCAAATATGGTTTGTCAATGACAACCATCAAGAACCAGCCATCGTGCGTTACCGTCCACAATCAAAAGAAATAAAGATAATCAAACAACCCTTCAGCAATCAAGATGGAGCATCACTCAATCTCTATTATGCCAATTGTATCCAAGAAGACAAAGAGGGCAATTTATGGATAGGAACAGATGTGGGCCCCTTATGTATTTCAGCCCTAGATGCTACCTCTGACGACATCACACTTCAGCAAATAAAAGTACCACGCAATGATGGTACCAACTATGCGGATTACTTGCTCAATGGTGTTAATATCTCTGCCATAGCCATCGATGGAGGCAACCGTAAATGGCTGGGTACCAAAGGGAATGGAGTTTATCTCATAGATGTGGATAACACCACAGAAATTCACCATTTCACGAGTACAAATAGTCCGTTATTATCTGATTATATCGAATCAATAGCCATCAATGGTTCCACTGGCGAAGTATTCTTTGGTACAGACAAAGGGCTTTGTTCTTATCAAAGCGATGCTTCTACCCCAAGTGAAGAAATGAAAAAAGAGGAAGTTTGGGCTTATCCTAATCCTGTAAGACCTGACTACACAGGACTTATCACGATCACGGGATTATCATTTGATACTGATATCAAGATTGTTACCACCAATGGCACCTTGGTTAATCAAGGC
>CAVKNU010000192.1:0-4591 GCA_963657465.1 Lachnospiraceae bacterium | reverse complement strand
AAGGTTAATAATTTATGTTCTGTTTGGATAAGAGGCCGATTGGGTGAAAGGTGGTGAAGGGTAGGTGAAGGGTCTCCGCTCACCCTTCACCTCTGAAAGTCCTTTGTTTATGGGCATTCCGAGCGAAAGGTGAAGGGTGAAAGGTATTTTTGAGAGTACCTTTCTGCTTACCGCATTTTCAATTCACGAGCTGTCGTCCTCGTTTCCGTTTGCAAAGGTAATATTAAGAAGAGGCGTTTTGCAACTTTTCCCATTTCTCACACGCCACTTTTCCTGCAATTTGGGAAAAATCCAAAGGCACGTGGGAAAAGGCGTGGGAAAACAGAGTTATAGTCGCTCATTTGCTAAAGAAAGCAAAAACTTCGTATAATGTTGCGCTAATGATATTTTTTCACTATCTTTGCCACAAAAATCATTATAACGCAAACCTATTAACTTTATAAACATAAAACTATGGCAAACGAAATAGAACAAATTCCTGTATTTAGCTACGAAGTATTTGATCGACAACTCGACCATTTCTGCATGATGCTGCAAGTGATGATGAATGGGTGGGAAGACTACAGCTCACAAGAGATGACTTTCGACATCCAGTCGTTATGCACCAAAGCTGCAAGGCTTTGCTACATGGCAGACCAAGACTTAGCGTTGCAACATGCAGACGTTACCCACCAACGCAAGGAGCAAAACGAGCTTTACCTCACTTCGATCGACCTACTCATCACCACCCATTTCTCGCAATTTATGAGAAAAGTGGTGGAAGGTGTCAAAGAGGGCAAAAGAGTGGAAGGACATAAATCACCCATGATTACTTCGCAAATGAGCTTTATATTCCCTAAGATAGGAGAGTTGCTAAAGATGGATGGTATGACCGACGAAAGTATGCACACGATGCATGAGGAAATCATCCAGATAGAGCATAACATTCAGAAGAACATGAAGCTCACCAAATTTCCAGGCGTGAGATACGAGGAACGACTTTGGAATCTTATCCGTCTCTATTGCATGGCTAGCTATCTGTTGCTCCATTTCAGAAGAGTGTGCCATGTCACCAGTTCGGTAATACCGCCCGAAGAATCTGCACTAATTACACAAAAGGCTGTGCAAGAATATATTTACAAAGAATCTTCTAGGCATCAGCTAGAGTTGTATTTTGCCAACTTGCAATACGACAATGACAATCGGCCACTCAACGAACAACAGTGGCTCAAAGCACGACGTGAGCTGAAAAACTTAGTACCCGAAAGTCTAAAGTTATCTTTTCTCAACTATGCGGATGATGTGCGCCAGCTTGGAGCATCCTTATCAGGTATATCCTTCTCCAGCAATGAATATATGCAACTCATTGACGCCGTGGCTAAATATCAACTTATCTCGCAGGAAATCAAGGCTATTCAACATCCCCAACTAGCCATACAGACTCTATCCAACGAGGCATTCTGCCTGACGGTGGATGGCAAAAGAGTGAATTTGGAAGAACTGAAAAAGTCAATCTCACAAATGGTAAACCTCGTGACCAGAAAGAACCATTGGTTTTGCGTATGGAGTGTGCTGAAGCATCTTTGCCTCATCAAGCCAGACTGCACTTTTGCCACCTTTGCCCATCAAATGATGAGCGAAGACTGGTTTGGCGACATCAATCCTCGTTACCGTTTCACCGCCGACAACCTAAGCGATTATTCCCGTTACTTCAATGAGTACGACTATACTGAATGGACAGAAGAAATGTTCTTGGAAAAAAAGGAACTTTACGGCATGACCAAGTGGTCGAACAAACTCTACACCACCTTCTCCTCGCTCTGCGAACGAATGATGCAAGCCATCTGGGGGTATAAATTCTTGGAATAAAGAAAATCTTTGGTCATCAGCATCAAGTATAATAAATCTTAAAAATACGACATTTTATTAGAGAATGATGCAAAGAAAATGTACCTTTGGCGTTATAAGAACAAAGACTGTAACAAAAAGACAGTAAATTGTATAACTAATAAATACACAGAAGTTTATGAATGCAAAGTTTTCACATTGGTACAATGCATTGGCAGCAACCTTGCTAACGTTGCTCGGTTTCTCATCTTGTGGTAACCATGAGGATGAAGATTATCCAGTCCTTTATGGTACACCAACTAGCACATTCCAAGTAAAAGGTAACGTGACAGACGAAGCTGGTAATCCTATCCAAGGTATCCAGGCAAAAGTAGAATTAAAATATTCAGGAATGGCAAATGGCAACAAACCTACGTTCACAGATAGCAAAGGAAACTACGTATTAGAAAAAGGTGAAATGACAGGTTCTCCTACTTCCGAAAAAGAAGGTATTATAAAAGTTATCTTCGAAGATGTGGATGGCGAAGAAAATGGTGGAACTTTCGCCAACGATACTGTAACAGGGAAAAATCTAACTATCAATAAGGTGGAAAAAGGTGATGGTGCCTGGAACCTAGGCTCATTTGAAATCACCGCCAACGCCAAACTCAAGAAAAAACAGTAATTTCATTTTCCCCCATGACAAAGATAGAACCCTTATCCTTGCGTCGCCGTCTCGCCCTAGAGATTTGGCGTAAGCAATACAACCAGCAAGTGGAGGAGCATCCTTTGCGCCAACTCTTCTGGGAATGCACCTTACGTTGCAACTTGCACTGCCGCCATTGCGGTAGTGACTGTAAGGTAAAAGCAGGGGTAACGGATATGCCTTTGGAAGACTTTCTGAAAGTACTCGACAATATTAAGCAACACACTGATTCTCATAAGGTTTTTGTCATTATAACAGGTGGCGAGCCTCTGATGCGTGAAGACATTGCCGAATGTGGAAAAGCCATCTATGAGAAAGGATTTCCTTGGGGTATGGTGACTAATGCGCTCTATCTTACTCCACTAAAATTTAATGAATTGCTTCATGCTGGCATCCACACCATGACCATCAGTATGGATGGACTAGGGGAGGAGCACAATTGGATGCGAGGCCATCAGCATAGTTTTGAGATGGTGGCGCAAGCAATAGATATGCTCGTGGCTCATCCCTACATCAAATTTGACATCCTTACCTGTGTGAACCGTCGTAATTATCCACACCTTGAAAAAATCAAGCAATTTCTAATCAACAAAGGCGTAAAACGATGGCGAGTAGTAGCGGTTTTCCCTGTGGGCAGAGCTGCCACTGACCCCGATATGCATCTGAAACCTGAAGAATATAAGGGAATCTTGGAGTTTATCAAGCAAACTCGCAAGGAGGGAAAAATAGAATGCAGCTATGGTTGCGAGGGATTCATGGGCAATTTCGAGGGCGACATTCGCAACTATTTCTTTGGTTGTCAGGCAGGAGTGAGTGTAGGCTCCGTCTTGGTAGATGGTGCCATCTCAGCTTGTGCCAGCATTCGTTCCAACTATCATCAAGGCAATATCTACCAAGATGACTTCATGGAGGTTTGGCAAAACAAATTTATCCCTTATCGCAACCGTGAATGGATGAGAAAAGACGAATGTGCTCAATGCAAATACTTCAGATATTGTCGGGGCAACGGTATGCACCTTCGTGATGACGAAGGCAAACTCATCATGTGCCCGCTACATCGACTTACCCCCTAAAAGCTATCGTAAGACGCCCCTTGTTTTGTAAAAAAATAGCGTTTTATTTTGTAGTGTGCTAAAATAAATGTAATTTTGCAGCTTGAATGGGAGCTACACCTTATTATATAAAGGAATTAACTTCCGAAAATAAGGAAAATCACTTGACTCCTAACAGAAAAGAAACAAAATAAAAACAAGATAAAACAATGGAATACAACTTCAGAGAAATCGAGAAGAAATGGCACCAGAAATGGGTCGAGAACAAGACCTATAAGGTTGTCGAGGATGAAAACAAGAAGAAATTCTATGTGCTCAACATGTTCCCTTATCCATCAGGAGCTGGTCTGCACGTTGGTCACCCACTGGGCTATATCGCCAGCGACATCTATGCTCGCTACAAGCGTTTGAATGGCTTTAATGTCTTAAACCCAATGGGTTATGATGCTTACGGTTTGCCAGCAGAGCAGTATGCTATCCAGACAGGTCAGCATCCAGAGGTAACTACCGTTGCCAACATCAACCGCTACCGTGAGCAGCTCGACAAGATTGGCTTCTCTTTCGACTGGGACCGCGAGGTTCGCACTTGCGACCCTAAGTATTACCATTGGACCCAGTGGGCTTTCCAGAAGATGTTCAACCACTTCTTCTGCAACAGTTGCCAGAAGGCACAGCCTATCGAGAAGCTCATCAAACACTTCGAGGAGAAGGGTTCTGCTGACCTCAACGTAGCTCAGAGCGAACAGCTTGACTTCACAGCAGAGGAGTGGAACAGCTACGACGACGTGAAGAAGCAGCAGGTATTGATGAACTACCGCATCGCTTACCTCGGCGAGACCATGGTGAACTGGTGCCCTGGCTTGGGTACTGTGTTGGCTAACGACGAGGTAGTGAACGGCGTGAGCGAGCGTGGTGGCTATCCTGTCATCCAGAAGAAGATGCAGCAGTGGTGCTTGCGTACATCTGCTTATGCTCAGCGTTTGCTCGATGGTCTTGATACTATCCAGTGGAGCGACAGTATCACCGA
>CAVKNU010000191.1:0-4593 GCA_963657465.1 Lachnospiraceae bacterium | reverse complement strand
GGCAAGTCGCTCCTGGTTTCCACTATGCAAAGCTACTTCGAGGGCAAGAAGGAACGGTAGCGATGCAGCAGATCAACCTAAAGAACTACCGCCAGCGTTTCGCCCTAAGTGGCAAGCCCGTCACAAAGGTTGGCATCAACTTCGACTCCACACAAGGAAACATCACCGACTGGGAGATAGAGGGGTAGTTAGCTTGCAGTACAGGTGAAACCGTTTTACAGATGCAAGAGTGCCAGTAAGCAGACATGGGAGTAACACGTAGGTGCAGCCCTCAGTTCCCCCTCGAAGCTAGTAGGGGGCTTAAACACAGGAAAGTAGTTGAGGAACAAGTAAAGAATAATGGATGTTGGGCTACGTACGTTTTAGTTTATCATGCTATAGATAATAATACAAATGAGATTTACAATAAGCAATACAAGAAATAAAGTTTTAACAACGAATATTCTATATTCTGCCATATTAAAGGTTATAAGCCTCTTAACTTCATTGCTGATAGTTCCAATAACTATAGGATATCTGAATAATGAGGTTTATGGTATTTGGATGACTATTTCGTCCATATTATTTTGGATTGGAACATTTGATATAGGATTAGGTAATGGTATGCGCAATTACCTAGCAGAGGCTTTGTCTGAGAATAATTATGAATTAGGTAGAAAATATATAAGTACAACTCTGTTTTTACTGACCATTATAGTTTTTATTATAGCATTGGTGACACTAATGCCTTTGGCAACCATAAACTTTAATAAGTTTTTCAACACATACGCAATCAGTAATTTTGATTTGCGAAATGCTCTAATAGTAGCAGTAATATTTACATTGGGTAATTTTGTGTTAAAGAACATTGGATTCATTTTTGTTGCCATGCAAAAGTATGCGGTCAACGACTTGCTGAATGTTTCTGGAAATCTTATGTCATTAGGCACAATTTTTTTGCTGACAAAATTTACGGCAGGACATCTTATATATGTTGTTTTTGCATACACGGCGACAAATTGTTTGGTGTATTTTCTGGCTTCTATTCCACTATTTTATAGGTATCCAGAATTAAGACCTTCATTCAAGTTCTTTGATAAGAAGTTACGTAATAAAATCATAGGAAAAGGTTTGGGATTCTTCTTGATACAAATAACAAGTTGTTTAGTAATATTTGGTGCTGCCAATATGTTTATTACTCAGTTCTGTGGTCCTTCTGCAGTAACTACTTACAATATATCTTACAAGTTCTTTAATCTTTTAGTGATAGCTTATACAATAGTTATAGCGCCAATGTGGAATGCATATACAGATGCATATGTCAAGGGTGATATGATATGGATATCTAAAACTTTTAATAGGGCGTTAAAACTTTGGTGTGTTTCGGTATTGTTAGGGTGGATTATGTTATTGTGTTGCCATGTGTTTTACCGTATATGGGTAGGAGATAAAGTGGAAGTTCCATTCTCTGTATCTCTTTGCACCTTAGTTTATGTATGTTTCTTTAATCTAAATAACTGTGTCACATATTTGGTAAATGGTCTTAATAAAATTCGAGTACAGATTATTACGTCATTTGTATTTACTGTATTGTATATAATTGTAGTATTTTTATTAGGCAAACAATTGGGCATAGAGGGAGTTGTATATAGTATGGCTGGAAGTTATGCTTGTATGGCATTAATCCATCTATACCAATGTAGACTTCTAATAAATAATAAGGCAAAAGGTATTTGGAATAAATAAAGTAAAAAGAAAATTAAACAAAAATATGATGAGTGAAAAGGTAAGTGTTATAACTGTAGTTTTCAATGATGTCACACATATTCGTGCAACAATGGAAAGTTTTTTCTCGCAAACGTGGGAAAATAAAGAGTATATTGTGATTGACGGAGGAAGTACTGATGGCACTGTAGATATTATTAAAGAATATTCCGATAGACTATCTTTTTGGTGTTCTGAAAAAGATGAAGGAATATATGATGCAATGAATAAAGGTATTTTGCATGCATCTGGTGCTTGGATAAACATCCTAAATAGTGGAGATTATTATAATAGTAGAGACACATTAAAATCAGTGTTTGAGAACAACGATTACCATGATATTGATGTAATATATGGTAATAGTATAGAGATTGGAAAAGGTAAAGAGACATTTGTTGCTGCGAATGAAAACTGGCACGTGTTGGCTATGGATGTGGCGTATAGACATGGGTCTTCATTTATGAGAACAGAAGTACAAAAACAAAATTTGTATGACTTATCTCTTAAAGAAAAGTTAGGCTATGCGTTGGATTTTGAAATGATACACCGTGTATACACAAAAGGGCACATCTTTAAAAAGATAAGTACTATCATAGAAAAGTATGATGCAGAAGGTGTTTCGGCTCATCCTTATAAGAGCATTTGGTATATATATATAATAATTTCAGGTAACAAAGCAAGATTGGCGACGTTGCCATATCTTTTGCGTAAGTTATGCATTAAATACTTCTCTACGACAATTTTTTACAAGTATGCAAAAGCCATTGGTACAGAGAATATAATAAATGACGTTCTGCCCCATATTCCTTTTTGGTCATGGAGAAAAAAATATCTCAAGTTTATTGGAGCAAAAGTCGATATAGGATCATTCATTTCCAAAGATGTGTATATTATGGGAGCATGGCTTCTCACAATAGGAAAATATTCACATATCAATCGTGATTGTACTGTTGACGCACGAGGAACAATAGAAATTGGCGATAGTGTATCAATATCACATGGGGTAAAACTTATGACAGGAAGTCATCAAGTGCAGAGTAAATATTTCTCGGGAAAATTTGGAAAGATAACGATTAAAGATTACGCTTGGCTCGGTGTTAATAGTGTGGTATTGGCAGGTGTTACAATAGGTAAAGGAGCTGTAGTTGCAGCAGGAGCTGTAGTTACTACTGATGTTCCAGATTTTACAATTGTGGGAGGGGTGCCAGCAAAAAAAATAGGCGAAAGGACTCGAGACTTGGATTATAGATGCGTTTGGGAGACTCCATTGACATAAGTACTTTTGATATTAGAGCGTTCCCCACCTTTCTGTTTGGTCTTTCGAAAGGCCAAACAGAAAGGTGGTGGGGACGCTTTAGCAAATAATACGTTCGTAAACATCTATAACTTTTCTGATATCGAAACGTTGTTCTGCCAGTCGGCGACTCTGCAAAGACATACTCTGTTTTTCTTCCGTAGTAAGGGACAGGTAGCGTTTTACGGCATCGATTAGGGCGCGAGTGGACTTGGGAGCAATAACGAAACCGTTTTTCTGATCTACTACAGTTTCACGACACCCGCCAATGTTTGTTGTAATAATTGGCTTTCCGGATGCGCATGCTTCCATGAGAGAACGGTTTAATCCTTCACCATAGAATGATGGGATAACAACAACGATGCCTTTACGGGAAAGAATGCTTTGGACATCACTTGTAAAGCCGAGGTATTCTATTGCACCACTATTGCAGTCTTCTTTGAATTCTTTCTCATCTACACATTGTGGATATGATTTGTCGAAAGTGCCAAGCACTTCAAACTTTGCTTGAGGGAAATCCTTTCGAATTTCTTTTGCGCAGTTGACAAACTCGCGATAGCCTTTATCGTAGAGTATGCGACCTATGTACAAGAAGGTTGTTTCGCTTGATGTGTTATCTTGGTAAGGGAAGGCTTCAATATCAACGCCTTCACCTCCTTCAAGTAGGGTTATCTTTTGCGGAGCACAGAAGTTCCTGTGTACAATCTCTTCATAATTGTCTTTATTGAGCAGCAAGACCCTTTCTGAACATGCTAATCCCTGCTTGTAAAGTCCGCGTGCAATGCGTGATATAAGTTTGTCGTTAGAGAACGTATATCCCAGACCAGCCATCATTAGGGTTGACTTTATGCCCAATACCTTAGCTGCCATAGAGCCATATATGTTTGGCTTTATGGTATAATGGAATATATAATCTGGCTTCTCTTTCCTATAGATATTGAGAATATCAATGAAGTAGCGAAGGTCTGCTATTGGTGACGTTTTAGAACGTTCCATCTTAACAGGAATAAAGCGTATGTCGGCAGGAACACTTGCTTTCATGTCAGAGGTCTTGTCTTGAGGAGCTACAATAACAACTTCGTGACCACGTTGTATGAAGTGGCGAATCACAGGTCCTCGGAAATTAAGAAGCCCCCAAAGAGTATTGTCAGAGAATATTATCTTCATCGTCAGAATATTAGTTTGGAAATGACTGCCTTTAAAACGTAAAGGCGATATGATATTTTGAACCAAAGAGACGTTGCATTGTTCTTGCCGCCATCTGTTACAGTTTGGTCATGCCGACGGTAATACATCAGCGGTTGTGATATAAACTTGAACTTGTAAAAGCGCAGACCGATTAATCCCAGCCACAAATCATGACCTACCCCGTATGGAGGAAAAGGCAGTGCGCGATTGATGATGTTACGCCGAAAGGCCATGCAGCTTCCAAGGAAAGCTGGTTTAATTATATTGTAGGTAAGGCTATTCTTAAACGCTCTTTGGGTGGTGTAGTATGATTTGTGTAGCACATTCAGTTTACTGTCTACCACAGTGCAGTCGGACATGACAATGTC
>CAVKNU010000190.1:0-4633 GCA_963657465.1 Lachnospiraceae bacterium | reverse complement strand
AAAAAAATAAATAATTAATAATCATTTTTCGTGTCCACTTTGGAGCGCTGCTGCATTTCGCGTTGTCTAATATAAAAGTCTTTATACAAGCCTTCACATCACACCCTTTCCTTTGTTAAAATATTTTGATTTTTCTCAAAAATAAAGTCTTTATGCTAGCCTTCACATGAAAACTTGGCTATTTTCTTTCGAAAACATTTGGCGGTTACAAATAAAAAGCGTACCTTTGCCATTGAATATAAACGATAAGCTTATGGTACATGTAAACGAGACAATAGTTATAAAAAGTGATTCTCCAAAATTGGCAGAATGGGTAAAGAAAATGAAAGCATATAAAGCTGAGCAACTTGAAAGGATGCGCAACTCTCACAGGTGTGACTTTATGATTAAGTACTAATGCAAGAAGTAGAATATACGCTTTATAATGAAAGAGGAGATGAATACTATCTTCATTTGATTTCTGACAGCCATCAATTCCTTTCTGAAAAAATGTCTTTGCTTGTAGAAAAACAAGATTTTGAGTTATGGGGAATCTACTTGGAGAGGTTGGGTAATGTTCAGAAAGTTACACCTATTAAGCTTTTGAACAGGATTTCTCATCTAATAGCTACTTTTTTCTTGGGGCATCCAAAAGCAATTTTGTATTATCAGTGTGATGATATTTCAGAAGTACCCATGAGTTTCAACAAAAAGAAGACAGGAATACTTGTACAGGAATATCGTAATCGATTGTTTACTACACTTTTTGAAAAAGTTTCAAAAGAATTGAGTGTAGCTGTTGTTGACACTCCAATTTATATCGATGCTTGTGGTAATGATATTTATATCCACTTGATGTCACGAGAGGTTCATGTGGATTTGGCAAGAAAAATCAGCGAGGACATTCACGAAGGGTTTGATAAATGACACTTTGTGAATGTCCTTGTCGTATATTATAATCTATGTGAAAAGATACATGAAGCCTCCTTGCTGTTATGAGGAGATAACAATGAGGGGGTTTTGATTTTTTTATAGTTGTGTGCCTTAACATAATTTTTTTATAACTTTTTCTGCTAAAAGTTTTGTTATTCTGATAATAATTGCTATTTTTGCAGTAGAGTTGGAGCGGACGGAAAAGAACGGACGTGATGATGGCTCGAATAACTGAGCGTATTGATGTTATCCTAATATTGAAATGTGGTAGTTTCGAAATCTGCAGGATGGCGAGCAATACAGCTCACGCATAGGATTTATTGTACCCTTTTTGAAGGGAATGATATACCCCTAAGGCGTGGGCTATTGTTTGTTGTATGCAGATGGGTCCTACCACAACCCCAATATTTGCAACGAACAATAGTGCCGCGCTTTTTCTATTTTAAAACATAACTAAAAAGTTACATTATGAAGAAATGCTTTCGTAAGTTTAAATGCTATGCCTTTGCACTAATAGCCTTGTTAACAATGGGTGCTTGTAGGGGAGTGTTGAATACTATGCAAGAACCACATTTTACAGAAGATGGCAATTTGGTAGGGAAACCTATTTTTGCCAAATTGGATTATGCTTCGACAATTCATTTTTACGTGGAGTCTTCTGGTAGTATGAATGGATTCTTTAGGGCTGGTATGCCAACAAGTTTTAAGCAGGATGTTTATGAAATAATGAGTTATTATGCACCTCAGGCTAAAGATATTAATATTTTGACTAATGATGGTGAGGTGGCTGAACAGATGGCAATGAATACAGGAGCCTTGCAGTCTGAGGCTTCAACGAAAAATCCCGTTATGTTGAAGAATATCATTCGTCGAATGAAAAAAGGTGATGTTGCAGTATTGATTTCAGATATGAAGTACAGTCCTGTTGGCAATGCTGCGCCACAAGTGTTGTTAACGCAATATGCAGCTGAAGTTGCAGCGATAGCGGGTAATTCCCAAAAAGCGTATTCTTTAGTTTGTGCAATGTCTAATTATGTTGATAGGGCAGGAAATGTGGTAACTAATGAATCACCTTATTATTATTATTTGATTATTGGTGAACAGGACAAGGTGTCTGCTGTTCGTAACGGAATCGCTTTAATGTTGCAAAGACAGAAGCGTTTTGTCGATAATTTAGAGATTGGCTATAATTATGATTCTTGTCCATATAGTTTTGGTATTCCTAAAAACACAGTTCAATTAGATAAACAGCCTACGTTTTATGGTTATGACGATTCCATGGGAGATTGTATGATTCCTTTGAATTTACACTTGGAGGCTTATCGTTGACTTATGTCAAATAAGGAAGTATTGAAAGAAAGTTTTACTTGTAAAACCCTTTATGGTTCTAAGGTAGAGGTCGCTGATATAAAGATTGAGGAATGCAATAATGTGAATCAAAAATTGAACCGTTCCGTTACGGCAACAATACAATTAAAGGTTTCAAATATGATGTCTGATATGGATGTCTTGGAGTGGAATATAAATATACCTTATGCAGAAAAAACTACAATGATGAAATTCCTGGATGGTGCTTTGGATGAAAATGATGTAACAAAGTCATATTCGTTGGAGAACTTTATCATTGGTATAGCGCAAGGTGGGGTAGTTAATAATCAACCGCTTGGATTGCAAATACCATTGGCTGGTGTGTTAACCTTGGCTGTTTCTTGGTCTCTTTCCGCCCTTGGACATCACCTTATGGGAAAGACAGCAAGATGGATTTTAGGATAAATGGGGCATGCCATTTCTTTCTACCACACGGTGTTCAAGTGGTATATACAAGGACAGCTGTATGCGTATTGCAAACAGATAAAGAGGGTGTATCGTAAGTCAACGATGCACCCTCTTTACTTTATATATTTACTTTATATTTACAATGTCTCCATCAATTTTGTCAATCTTTCGGCATGCTCCACGGATGCCTTTTTCTGTTGCTCGATAAGCTCAGGAGTGGTACGGTTGCCATAGCTAACACCACCAGTGAAGACATAACCAGCATAATCCATCTGTGTGAGACGGCACGTCGCCTTGAAGCAAGGCAGGAAGTCTTCGATGTCATAACCCATGGCTCCGTCATGGCTATACATTGCCTCTGGTGCACCGGTCGTGAAGGAAAGTACGAGCTTCTTGCCCTTCAACTTATCGCCAGTGCTGCCGTGGGAGAAACCATGTTTGAAGGTCTCTTCCATCCAACGTTCCAAGATGGATGGGGCAGAGTACCAGAACACAGGGAACTGGAGGACGATGATGTCGGCACGAAGCAGTTTCTCTTGCTCTGCCTTCACGTCTATCTGATAGTCAGGATACAACTCGTCGAGCTTTACAATCTCGGCATCAGGCAACTTCTTTTCCAAAGTCTCCAAGATGGTCTTGTTAGCCACGGATTCTTTCAGATTCGTATGACCACTGATAACTAATACATGTTTCATATTATTTGCGTTTTAAATCCTTGATTAATCATTTATTAATCCTTTACTTCTTTGGCATAACATCCTTTAAAGACAAACTCTTGCCCAATGCGCCAACTACCTCATGGGCACGATATGGTTCTTCCAAAAAGGTGATGTCCTCTTGGCTCAACGTGAGGTCAACCGCCTTGGTGGCATCCGTAAAATGAGCAGGATTGGTGGCTCCAACGATAGGGGCTGCCACTCCCTTGGCATATTGCCAAGCCAGGGAAACAACGGTCATTGAAACGCCAAGTCGCTTGGACAGCTCTTCCACACGACTGATAATCTGGAGGTCGTTCTCCTTGCTGGCATCATATTTCTGCCGTATGCTCTTGTCTGTCTCGGAACGCTTGCTGCTTGAAGTCCAACCTGTGTGGCTGAGGTGTCCGCCAGCCAAAGGAGAATATGGTATGCGAGATACCCCATACTGATTGCATACAGGAATCAACTCCCTCTCATCCTCACGATACAGCAGATTGTAATGATTTTGCATGGTGGAGAATGGAGTGAAACCATTCTTCACCGCACAAATCTGCATGTTGTGGAATTGATAGCCGTACATGGCAGAGGCACCGATGGCTCTTACCTTTCCCTCCTTGACCAAGGCATCCAACGCTTCCATTGTCTCCTCGATGTGGTGGTCATAGTCGAAGCGATGAATCTGGTAGAGGTCGAGGTAGTCTGTGCCGATGCGCTTGAGTGTGCCCTCTATCTCACGATGGATGGCCTCACGAGACAGGCACCCCTCGTTGAAATAGACTTTGGATGCGATAACCACATCCTCTCGACGAATGCCGAGGTTCTTGAGTGATGTGCCCAGATATTCCTCGCTGGTACCATGTGCATAGCAATTGGCAGTGTCGAAGAAGTTCACGCCCAAGTCGATGGCTTGCTTGACCATTTTCTGAGTTTCAGGTTGTTCCAAAGTCCAGAGATGGAAGTCCTCCGTAGGCTTTCCGTATGACATGCAGCCCACGCAGAGTCGGCTCACCTTGATGTCTGTTTTTCCTAATGTAGTATATTTCATTGCCTTTGATATTTATGTAGTTATATAGTTTTGGATGCAAAGGTACGGAATATCATCTGAAATGCTGTGCAGAAATTACAGAAATCCCAATCAGAATTACAGAAAATGCTTCCTATTGGCATTCTTTATTACGATAACTCCTGCAATTGCAGCAGCGCTCCAAAGTGGACACGAAAAATGATTATTAATTATTTATTTTTTT
>CAVKNU010000189.1:0-4647 GCA_963657465.1 Lachnospiraceae bacterium | reverse complement strand
TTTTTTACACATTACATAAAAACCGCCAAAAGAGGTGATTTTTTGAAATTTTGTTTGTACTTTTGCCATGTATAGTCTATATTTTATGCCTGTTTGTTTAGCAGCACTAAGGTAAGTGATTTTTTGACATGACAAAATTTTGAGCAACTTCATGTTGCTCAGGTGATTATAAATAAAGTTGACGCATTAGCTTGCGGAATTAAGGGTATGACAGAACAAGAATTAGCTAACGTGATATGGGACATCAAGGAAGTTATCCGTAACTCCTATGATGATTCTGAGGTGGAGGATGTGATATTGCCTTTCACCTTGCTTCGTCGTTTGGATTGTGTCCTCGAAGATAAATATGACGCTATCCTCGAAGAACTGAACAAGTGCGACGAGAACTTGAAAAAGTATAAGCTCCAGGCATTGATGAAGAAGAATGGCTTGACATTCTTCAATATGTCTGGGCTCTCTTTGAAGAAACTCCTCAACTCGCCCGACCAAATCGGTGATTCCTTTAAGACATATATTGAGGGGTTCACGGATAACGTGAAGGATATTCTCGCCAACTTTGTGCATGAGGATGGCGATAGCGATACGGTGGATTTATCCAAGATATATACTCGCTTGGACAGAGGCAACAAGCTTTTTGCAGTTATTCAGCAGTTTGTGGAGAAGGCTGACCTGCATCCAAGCAAGGTGAGCAATGCGATGATGGGAACCATCTTTGAGATTGTCATCCGCCGTTCCAAGGAGTCCACCAATACCAAGGCTGGTCAATACTATACGCCAAGAGAGGTCGTAAAACTCTTGGTGAGTCTGACGATGTGCGGTAAGGAGCAAGAGCTATTTATCCCAGGCAAGGCTTTCACCATCTATGACCCATGCTGCGGTACTGGTGGTATGCTGACCGTAGGACGTGAACACTTGCAGGAGATGGCACAGAACAAGAACCTGAAAGTATATCTTTACGGTCAGGAGTTGAGTGAAAAGACCTACGCCATCTGCAAGGCAGACCTCTTGATGAAGGGCGATGACCAGAACCTTGATCAGCAACTCTTCCAAGGTGATACATTGGCAGATGATAAGTTGTATGGCAAGAAGTTCAACTTTATGCTTGCCAATCCTCCTTTTGGCGTGGATTGGGGTAAGGATGCGAATGTGAAAAAGGCGGTGTTGAAAGACAACTGCCCTGGTGGACGCTTTGAGGCTGGTCTCCCTTCTACATCTGATGGTTCTTTGCTCTTCTTGCAGCACATGATAGCCAAGATGGATGCCCAAACAGGTTCTCGCATTGGCATTGTGCTGAATGGTTCGCCTCTCTTCAATGGAGATGCTGGCAATGGCTGGAGTAACATTCGCAAGATGCTGCTCGACCGTAACTTGCTCGATGCCATCGTTGCCTTGCCCAAGAACTTGTTTTATGGTACGGACATTACCACCTATTTGTGGATTCTCGACAACAAACGTCCAGCTGAGAAATACCACAAGGCTCTCTTCATAGATGCTGCCCATACCAAGGAGTTTACCAACTTGCTCCAGAAGAACTTGGGTAAGAAACGTTATGAGGTTAGCGATGAGGGTGCCAAGGAAATCTTCGACATCTACAAGGATTACAAATCATACAGTCGTGACATTGAGTATGAGAAGACAGGCGAGTTGGAACATTTGGAGATAGCCAAGTTGCTCGACTATGATGACTTCCTTTATACCAATGTGGCTGTTCGCCGTCCATTGCGTCTGTGGTTCGAGAATATCTCTGCCAAGTATGCTGCTCTCTGCGAAAGCGACGATTTCAAGGCGGAGGATAAGAAAAATATCATTTTGCGTGATATTGCCCAGCTGGAAGGTTCTAATGAAAAGCGTGACGACCACGACTTCTTTGTGTGGTTGAAGGACAATAAGGTGAAAACCACCAAGGCACAACAAAAACTTATCCGTGATGCCTTCGGTGAAATCAGTGAGGACGCACCTATCGCCTACATGGATCCTTTTAAGAACAGTGGAGAGTGGGTTATCGACACCAATCTCAATGATACTGAGAAGATTCCGATGAAGCAAGACATCGAGGAGTACTTTGAAACGGAAGTGTTGCCTTTTGCCCCTGATGCTTGGATGGACAGAAGCAAGGACAAGGTGGGATGCGAGTTCCCCTTCACCCGATTGTTCTACAAGTATCGTCCGTTGCGTAGCAGCGAGGAGATACTGGCGGAGTTGGCTGCCCTGGACAAGGACATGGAAACGGAGTTGTCAAGTTTGAAAAACGAGAAGTAGGAAACATGGAGCAAATCAGTACAAAATATACCGAGGCTGTTCAACTTATCAAGTCAGCCATCTTGCAGAATCAGTTGGAAGCTGCCAAAGCTGTCAACCGTCAGATGCTTGCATTATATTATGGCGTCGGCAAGTATGTTTCCGAAAACACGCGCAATGGTGCTTGGGGAACTGGTGCTATTGAGGCTATTAGTGAGCAACTGCGAAGAGAGTTGCCTGGGCTGCGCGGATTCTCGCCAACAAGCATAAAGAAAATGCGTATATTCTATGAGCAATGGAGTGATATTATAAATCGTCCGCCAATGGCGGACGATTTACAAACCACTGACAATGAGATGTTTTTACACTACAATTCCCTCTTGCTCGTAAATCGTCCGCCAATGGCGGGCGATTTAGACTGGCACGATTTCTTTGCTCTAAGTTTCTCCCATCATGACGAGATTTTGTCCAAGACAACAACACTTAAAGAGCGCGCTTTCTACATTCATCAAGCAGCCACACTTCATTGGGACAAATACACGTTGCGCGACAACTTGAAGGCTGACCTCTTCCATCATCAGTCGCAGATGCCGAATAACTTTGCCAAGACGATGCCGTCTACTCGTCATGCCGTCAAAGCAATTTCCATGTTCAAGGACGACTATCTGCTTGACTTCATCAACGTGGAGGAGATTGACGAGAGAGACCCACAGGATATTGACGAGAGAGTGATAGAAAACTCCATCGTTGCCAATGTAAAGAAGTTTATTCTGACTTTTGGCAAGGACTTCACATTCATGGGCAACCAAGTGCATTTGGACAAGTTTGGGCACGACCATTATGTGGACCTCCTGTTCTTCAACCGCGAATTGCAATGTATGGTGGTGTTCGAACTCAAGAAGGGGATGTTCAAGCCTGCCTATCTCGGACAATTGGCTGCCTACATCCGTATGCTCAATGATGACGAGCGCAAGCCGCACGAAAACCCCACCATCGGCATTGTGCTTTGCCGAGATGCTGACAAGACATACGTGGAGTATATGTTGCAAGACTACAACCAACCCATGGGTGTGGCTACTTACCAGATTATGCCCGAGCAACTGAGAAAGGTATTGCCACCAGAAGAGGAAATCAAGAAACTGCTTAACGGGGAGGAGATGTAACGATGAAAAGATATGATTCTTATAAAGATAGCGGAGTGGAATGGATTGGTGAAGTGCCAAGCCATTGGGAAGTCGTGCCTCTTAAATTTACTGGAACCTTTGGTAATGGTCTGACATATTCTCCCAAGGATGTTGTAGATACTGGTATTTTAGTTCTGCGTTCCTCAAATATTCAAAATTCAGAATTGTCATTTGAGGATAATGTCTTTGTTAGCAATGTGTCAAAGGATTTAAAGGTGAATAAAGGAGATATAATAATCTGTTCCAGAAATGGCAGTGCAGCATTAGTTGGTAAATCTGCATTTATAGATAAAGATATTAATGCAACTTTTGGAGCTTTCATGATGAGATATATTCCCAGAATCAACAAGAAGTATGGGTTTTATCTTTTTCAGACAGCAATAGGACGGTACAAAGGTTATTTTGCTACAACTACAATAAACCAATTAACAAAGAGTACAATTGGTGAGATGAAAGTTCCTTTGGCTACCACGGAAGAACAATCTGCTGTAGTAGATTATCTCGACAAGAAATGTTCCGAGATAGACAAAGTTATATCCGCTCAACAGAAGCGTATCGCTTTGCTCCAAGAACTGAAGCAGAGCATCATCACTCATGCCGTAACGAAAGGACTTAATCCGAATGTGGAAATGAAAGATTCGGGAGAGGAATGGATTGGAAAGATGCCTAAAAATTGGGAGATAAAGCCATTGAAGTATGTTGCAACATTAAGTCCAAAACCATCTGCTTTTCATAACAAAGAGAAAACAGTATCATATGCTCCGATGGAAAATGTCAGAAATGACGAATTAAAAGAGGACGAAATATCCATAGAAGAGTTAAGTTCTGGATTGAATTCTTTTTCAAAGGGAGATATTCTTATGGCAAAGGTGACTCCTTGTTTTGAAAATGGGAATATAGCTATTGCAAATAGTATAAGTCATGTTAATGGATTTTGTAGCTCTGAATTATTTGTTATAAGAGCCCAAAAAATTAGTAGGCGTTACCTATTTTATACATTGCAAAATGAGAATTATAAACAAAGTTGTGCTTCAACTCTGACTGGAACTGGTGGTCTAAAGAGAGTGTCTGGGGCTTTTGTGAAAAATTGTATGATGCCTATTCCATCAGAAAGAGAACAAGACGAGATTGTTTCATTTTTAGATAAAAAATGTTTTTCTCTCAACTCTTCTATTTCCAAAGCCCAGCATCAAGTTGAACTTCTGCAAGAATACAAGCAGAGTCT
>CAVKNU010000188.1:0-4658 GCA_963657465.1 Lachnospiraceae bacterium | reverse complement strand
TCTTCTGAATGCAGCAAGGAATTTGTTGGAAATCTTCATATGTGGGAAGAGATAAAAGAAAAAGGTGTATCCTTGGCTGCCCAATGATGAGGGCGACAAGAATACACCTTTTTAAATTAATGAGGAATGATATGGTTACTCTCCGTAACCTTCATTCTGTTTGATATTAGGATTAGCATTAATCTCTGACTGTGGAATGGCTGAGATTGCCTTATAATAATCACGGTCGAAAGACATTTCCTCAGGATTAAGAATCTGATGCCAACCCTGGTCTGCCTCACTTGTGTAACGTACAATCTTCTCGCCACGACGGAGACAATCGAAATAACGTTGACCTTCTCCTACCAACTCTTTGCGACGCTCAATGTAGATACGGTCTGATGTGATGTTATCTGCGGTAACAACCTTAGACTCGTCAGAAGTTCTGTTCTCGATGATGGTGTTGAGATACTTTGCGGCGGTAGCCTTGTCGCCAAGGTTGAATGCACATTCTGCAGCAGTCAAGTAAACCTCGGAAAGGCGCATCATAGGAACGTTAGAATAACGTGGATCACCATTTACTGCTGGCATCTTATTCAACCAAACTTTGTTATCTCCATAAGTTGCGATGTCATCTTCATTCTCTGAAGCTAAGAATACATTATTGCGAACATCCTTAGGGTCAGAAGAAAGCATATCAACAAAACTCTTTGTGGCAACAGCATCACTGTAACCAACATGAGAGTCACAGTTCTCGCTATACAAGTATGCGATACCGCCACGGTCAGTCCAATCGTTTGTGTCATTGATGGATAGTTCGAATATCATCTCATTAGTATGAGCACCATTGGTCTTAGACCAGGCTGCAACATACTGATCCTTTGTCCACAACTGATATGGAGAATTCTTGATGATATCCTCAGATACTTCCAAAGCCTTCTGCCATTCGCCCATATTCAAGTAAACACGAGAGAGGAGTGCTTTGGCTGTCCACAAGTTTACATAACCTGTGGTCTTGACCTCTGCTAATGCGTTGGAATTGATAGCCTCTGTCAAGTCTGCGATTACTTGATCGTAGTTTTCCTTTACGGTAAGACGTGCTAACTGGCAGGTTGCAATGTCTGCTGCAGATACAACATCCTTGGTAAATGGAACACCAAGAGAAACACCTTGGTCTTCAGTATATGGCTTACCATAAATACGTGCCAAGTCAAAGAGAGCTAAGGCACGAAGAACCAAGGCTTGGCTCTTGTAGTCGGCAATAGTAGTAGCAGCATCTTCCTTGTCTGTCAACTGGCCGCCATTTGCAGCTGCGATGATGCGGTTTGCACGACCGATAACGATGTATGGAGATTGCCAAATTGCATTTCCTGAGAAATTGGTACCTGTTGTATACTGCATCAAATAAAAGAAAGACGCACGGTTACTATTGGTACCTGCCATTTCATTACTTTGCATATCATCTGCATGCACCTCGCCATAGAGGAACATCTTAGCAGCATAATAATCAGTCAAAGTACTGTTGCCCTTTAAGCCTGCATACATACCAGCGATAGCTGTTCCAAGGTTCTCGCTGTTTGTGATACCTGCGTTTTCCTCAACACCATCAGAAGGTTCAAGGTCAAGCCAATTGTTTACGCATGAAGTCAAGGCTGTTGCTGTCAATGTTGCGCAAAGTGTTGCCTTATATATAAATTTAAATACTTTCATTTGTCTAATTGTTTTTGTTTAGAAACCAAGTTCAATACCGAATGTGAATGTTCTCAACGCTGGTGTCTCAAATGTACAAAGACCATTTACTGGAACTTCTGGGTCTACAGTGAGATCCTTGGACTTCCATGTCAGCAAGTTGGATGCTGCAAAGTATGCACGTGCCTTGCTAAGACCTAAGCTAGAGATAAAGCTCTTTGGAGCGCTGAAACCTACCGACAAGCTTTTGATGCGCAAGTAGTCTGTTGGCATCATCCAGCGAGAAGACATAGTTGTTGTAGAACCATACTGGAACTTAGGCAGCTTTGCATTGTCACCAGGCTTCTGCCACATATCTTCCATCTTATAATAAGCTGGTACTGCACCATAATACAGATATGTACCACCATTGGAATGTTGCCATGTAGCATAGTCCATGGCATCACCACCCAAAGAGAATGTCAATGTCATACCAAAGTCGATGAACTTATAGCGCAAGGTGTTGGTCAAACCTCCCTCGATAGAAGGGTCATGCTTGCCAACGATGGTTTTGCCACATTCTGCATACTTTGTGGTAGTTTCACGAGCGTGTTCTGTACCATCATTCTTGTAGTACAATTCCTTACCTGTTTCAGGATCAACACCCGCATACTCGTATGTATAGTAAGAGTAGTAAGGTTCACCTTCCTTGTGAATCAATATACCACTGATAATTTGGTCTTGTCCACCGTAGAGCTTGGAAACCTTGTTGTTGTTGTGAGCGAGGTTCAATGTGGTTGTCCAAGAGAAATCCTTGGTATTGAAATTGTTAGAGGTGATGGTAATCTCGTAACCTGTATTTTTCAACTCACCCACATTCTGTGGAGAAGTCAGGGAGTAACCTGATGAGAAATAACCAGGAACGGCAGATACTGGCAAGTTGAAAATCAAGTCGCTAGTTGTACGAGTATAGTAATCGAATGTCAGAGACAAGCGATTCCAGAATGTCAAGTCGAGACCGATATTCAAAGCCTTGTTCTTTTCCCATTTCAAGTTCTGGTTTGCAATACCAGAGATTGCGGAACCATTTGTTCCATCATAGAAGAATCCCCACTTGTACCAAGACTTATAACCATAGTAGCTTGCAGGCTGAGTTCCATTCACACCGTATGATACACGGAGCTTTCCATCTGTTAGTACATCTTTGATAGGCTCCATAAACTTCTCACTAGTGAATCTCCAAGAGCCAGACAAAGACCAGAAGTCACCCCATCTGTTTTCACGAGCCAAACGAGAACTTCCGTCACGACGGTAGCTTACTCCAAAGTAATACTTGTTGGCATAGTTATAGTTTACACGACCCAAGAAAGATGTCAAACGATAACCCATCTTGTCAGTCTGTGCACTTGTGCTGTTGGCATTCTCGAATTCATATTTGTCGCCTGGATAGTCAGAGCCATGGATGTATGTTTGAGTAAACTTATAGTCTTCTGTCTCGAAACCAAGCAATGCGTCAATATTATGCTCACCAAAGCTCTTGTTGTAAGTTGCCTGTGTCTGTGTATTCAATGTGTTGAACTCATTGATGATACGCTGAGCAACGCCACCAGGGGCACCATTGTTTGACTGACGGTCCCAAATGACAGTCTCTGTAGAGTTGACATAATCGTAAGAAACCTTCTCGCTCAACTTCAAGTTGTCCCAAACGTTATAGGTCAACTGCAAGCTGTTCAAGGCACGGTTGATGATGTTCTTGTCTGAGCTGTGGTCTTTTTCAATCAATGGGTTTACACCAAACATACCGCATTGCTGCAAGTTGCCATCCTTGTCATAAGGAGTTTGGGATGGGCTCTGGAAGAATGCGTAGTTAGCGATGGCACCATCGTATGAAGTGCCTTCATTGGCTGTACTCTGATTCATCTTAGAGAATTGAGAGTTTACACGCAAATTGAATTTGCCGAAAGTATGGCTTACGCTTGAGTTGCCTGTAAAACGCTCCAAACCTTGATTGTACAAGATACCGTCCTGCTTCATGTAAGAAACAGAAGAGTAGAACTTTGTCTTCTCTGTACCGCCAGAAACGCTTACCTGATAGTTCTGATGACTACCAGTGCGGAACAACAAGTCCTTCCAATCAGTGTAACCATTCTCTGGTTCTGCAGCAAAACGGTCAATCCTCTTATCTGCGAACGCTGTTGCTTGAGCATCGTCATAACCACCAGCATAAGTGCCATAGTTTTTCAAACCAGAATAAAGCAACTCACGACGATCCGCACCACTCAACTGAGGGCGATAGTCGATAGCCATGTTTGAGAACCCCCAATCGCTACGGAAGTCTACATTGGTTTTACCTGCCTTACCACTCTTGGTAGTGATGACAACCACACCATTGGCTGCACGTGAACCATAAAGAGATGCTGCAGCGGCATCCTTGATAACTGTAATAGACTCAATATCATTACTATTCAAAGTTGCCAAAAGGCTAGTACCAGCATCATTGTAACCAGATCCTGGCTCATTGAAACCACTGGCATTACCAGCGTTCATAGGTGTACCATCAATGACATAAAGAGGGTCATTGCCTGCATTGATAGAACCCATACCACGTACACGAATACTACTAACAGCACCTGGAGCACTTGAAGAACCAGATACAGACACACCAGGAACACCACCAGAAAGTTTGTCGGTCAATGATACCACAGGTATATCCTCCAACCCCTGAGTGTTGAGGGTTGAAGCGGAACCGGTAAATGAAGACTTCTTGAAGTTTCCATAACCTGTAACGACAACCTCGTCAAGAGTCTTGTCATCTGAGTCCAAGGTAATCTTCATGTTAGAAGAAGCCTTGACTGTTTTGGAGTTCATACCGATGTATGTAATCTCCAACTTTGCTCCGGCAGGAGCGTTCAATGAGAAGTTACCGTCGATGTCGGTAACAGTACCAGTGTTGGTACCTGCAACCTTGATGGATGCACCGATGACTGGGCTTCCATCCTCAGAAGAGGTGA
>CAVKNU010000187.1:0-4673 GCA_963657465.1 Lachnospiraceae bacterium | reverse complement strand
AGGCGGGTTCCAACAACCAGATTGTCTTGCAAGAAGACAATACTGCTCTGAATGAGGTGGTGGTTGTAGGTTATGGTACCATGCAGCGCAAGGATGTGACTAGTTCTATCACTACGGTAAAAGCTAAGGATTTGAATGTGGGTGCTTATACAGACCCAGGTCAGTTGCTTCAAGGAAAAGTGCCTGGATTGGTTATTGTCCAGAACTCAGACCCTAATGGTGGTGTCAACTCTTTGACTCTTCGTGGTGCATCTACTTTGAATGGTTCTACAGAGCCTCTTTATGTGGTGGATGGTATCCCTGGTGTGAATCTTAATTTGATAGCTCCTGAGGATATCGAGTCTATTGATGTTTTGCGTGATGCTTCTGCTACGGCAATTTATGGTTCTAAGGCTGCCAATGGTGTTATTATGGTAACAACTAAGCGTGGGCAAGATGGACCTGCACGTGTTTCGTATAGTGGCTATTTCTCTTGGGAGAATATTCATAATGACCATGAGATGATGAGTGCGGATGAGCTCCGTGCATACGCAAAGGAAAATAATATAACGATAGCAAATGATAAGGGTGCTAATACCAACTGGGCAAAGGAAGTGCAGCGTACTGGTATTGCACACAACCACAATGTTTCTATCAGTGGTGGTAATAAGAGTACTAGTTATAATGTAAGTGCTAACTATATTGCTCGTGATGGTATCATTCGTGGTGTCGGCAATAACTTGTTTACTGTTCGTTCTTTTGTAGAGACAAAAACATTGAAAGACCGTTTGACTTTGGCAATTGGACTGAATGGTAATATTCGTAACGAATGGGGCGTAGCTCGTGGAGACCAGGGAGCATCTGTTTATAATGCAATGTACTACTATTCTCCATTAGTTCCAGTTCGCAACGAGGATGGAAGCTGGTATAAGGATTTGAGTATATCTCAGAATATTAATCCAATGGCAATGATTTATGAGGATCAGAGCCGTGCTACGTACAAGCGTTTGCAAGCTACAGCCAAGGCTAGTTTGAAAATTATTGACGGTTTGATGCTTAACACCAACTTCTCTTATCAGACTCAGAACTATACCTATAAGGCGTATTCTTCTCATCAGTCACAGACAAACTTCAGAAATGGTGAGTCTAATCGTAATATGACTGAAGATTATAAGAAGTTGTTCGAGATTTATGGTAACTATGATAAGACTTTTAGTAAGGTTCACAAGCTTGGTTTGATGGTTGGTTATTCTTGGGAAGAGAATAAAACTGGCGAGGGATTTGGAGCTAAAGGCTATAATTTCTATACTGATGACCTTTGGTGGAACAACATCGGCATGGCTAACTCTTGGGATGCAGACCCTGTATGGGCAAACACATTGTCAACAGTCCGCATGATCTCTTTTTATGGTCGTGCAAACTATTCTTATGACAGTAAATATATGCTTCAAGCAGCCCTTCGTCGTGATGGCTCTTCTACTTTTGGTGCAAACCATAAGTGGGCGACTTTCCCATCAGTTTCTGCAGCATGGCGTATAACTGGTGAGGAGTTTATGAAGAATCAGAATGTGTTTGATGATTTGAAGTTCCATATTGGTTGGGGACAGAGTGGTAATGCGCAAGGATTTGACATTTATACCTCTCGTTTCTATTATCAAGCAGGCGGTCGTTTTGACTATACTGATCCTGAGACAGGAAAGGTAACTTCTTACAAGAGCTTGAATGCGGCTCGAAATGTAAATGATGACTTGAAGTGGGAGACAACTTCTATGCTGAATGTTGGTTTTGACTTCTCTTTCCTAAAGGGTCGTCTCAATGGTACTATTGAGTATTATAGCAAGACCACAAAGGATATGATTTGGACTTACCCTGTATCCACAAACTACTATCCTGTAGGATGGATGGTTGCCAATGTGGGTAAGATGACCAATCGTGGTATTGAACTCTCTGTTAATGCGGTACCTGTTCAAACCAAGAACTTTACATGGAATACCTCTTTGAATTTCTCTCATAACAAGAATGAGGTTGTAAGTCTCTCTAACGACAAGTTTAATGCAGGTGTTTTGAATCGTTATAATCCAAATCTTCCTGGTGCTTCTACTGCAACAATCCAAAGAATTATTGAGGGACAGCCAATTGGTACATTCTATATGTGGGAGTGGGCTGGTTATAATGACAACGGTGTTTCGACATTCTATGTTCGTGATGAAGAAACTGGCGAGCGTACAGGTGAAACAACGACCACGCCACAGGAGAAAGATCGTACAATAGTTGGTAATGCACAGCCATCTTTGACGATGGGATGGAATAACAATTTCTCATATAAGAATTGGGATTTGAATGCTTTCTTTACAGGAGTATTTGGGCAGAAGATATTCGATGAGCCACGTGCTTACTTTAGTAATATTGCTAATGTTGCTGAAGGCAAGAATGTGTTAAAGTCAATTACTAAAGACCAAAAAGCAACGGACAATTTGGCTTCAATGCCATCTGATAGATATTTGGAAAATGGTAGTTACTTCCGTTTGTCAACATTGACTTTGGGCTATACATTTAATCAATTTAATGGTTGGCTTCGAAGTGTTCGTGTTTATGCTTCTTGTAATAATGTCTTTACCATTACTTCTTACAAGGGACGTGACCCAGAAATCTGCTTGAGTGGTGAAACCCCAGGATGTGACACTCGTAGTGATCATTATCCTCGTACACGCCAATTCCTGATTGGTGCAACTATTAACTTTTAAAATGATTGGCTTATGAAATCATACATAAAAATATTGATGTTTGCTGGTGCTCTAGTAGGAACATCTGCATGTACAGACCTCAATACGGATATTAATTCTCAATACACAAAATATCCAGACAATCCAGTCGCAGTTCAGGCTAAGTTGGAGGGATGTTATTATTATCTCCGTAATGAGGCAGGACTTGGACGTAACTATTGGGAGGGAGTTATGCTTCAAGGTGATGAACTGATGGCTCTTTGCTATAACAACGGCTATTTTGATAATGGACGTGCGTACTTCCCAACAATACATAAACTGAATCAGGATGTTCCTGGAGTGGGGGTAATGAGTGACTTGATGAGTGGTATTACTTATTGTAACTCCATAATTCTAGAATTGGGTGGCGCAGACGGTAAAGATGCGATTGTCGCTCCAGTTCGTGCAATGCGTGCTTTTTATGAGTTTATGATGATGGACTTGTATGGAGACGTACCTTTGCTAGACCATACTCCTGATGAATCAGAAGGTATAGAACGTGTACCTCGTGCCGATGTGGCTAAATTCATAGAAAGTGAGTTGCTAGAAATCATGGATGACTTGACGGAAGAAAACAATTCCGATACGTATGGTCGTCCAAATAAATGGATGGCGAAGGCTCTACTCGCAAAGCTGTATTTAAACTGGGGTGTTTATACTTGTGGAGATGTTAAGAACGTAACTGCTAATACTCCTAATGAGAAGTTGGACGCTTGTGTCAAGGCCTGTGATGACATTATACAGTCAGGTATCTTTGAGGTAGGACAGGGCTATCGTAAGAAGTTCTTCCCAAATAATGGAGTTCAGATAAAGGACTTTATCTATGCCATGGAATTTAATCCGAAGAAGTTGGGAAACAGCTATTCTGGTGGTCATGAACTAGACCGTTTTTTAACATTCAAAAAGGCTAATAGTTCAACCCCGGGTCCTTGGGGATTCAAAAATGCGATGTCTTGTGCTGGTACGTATGTCTTAACTCCAGAGTGTGCTGCAAGATTTAACTTGGCAGGTGATGAGCGAAATGAGATGATTTTAAAAGGTCCTCAGTATGCATTTGATTATACAAATAATTATGCAATCACCACGACTCCTTTGATGTTTAATGGTAAGCAGGTCGATTATAAAAATATATCAGAGGTAACCTTCTTGGACAAAAACAACTTGGATGTTGGTGCGGATTCCGAAGAAGGTAACTTGATGAAGGGGTATCGTTTGGCAAAATATCCATCTACGCCTGAGACTTATACTGATTACAGTAGAAAGTGTGATAATGATATTCCAATCTTCCGTTATGCAGACATCTTGTTAACAAAGGCTGAGTGCATCTTGCGTGGTGCTACGGCAACAAATGGTGATACTCCTGCGTCTTTGATGAATCAAGTACGTGATTGTTCAAGCGCACCACATGTAACAGGTACACCTACTCTACAAGACTTGCTTGATGAGCGTGGTCGTGAGTTCATTTGTGAGATGTGGCGCCGTCAAGATTTGATTCGTTTTGGACAGTTTGAAAATGACTGGGGATTCAAAAATGAAATTAATCCAGGTGCAAAGACGGAAAAATGGCGTCGTTTGTTGCCTATTCCAAGAGGTGTGATGGAAACTAATACCAATTGGAGTCAGAATGAAGGCTATTCTAATGCCAATTAAAAGAATTGGAAGTCTGAATTCTAGATGTTAAATCTTAACTTTAGGGTGTTGCATAATGTGATGTGACACCCTAATTTATAACAAAGCCTATATGATGAAATTCAAGTTAAGTCTTATTGTTTGCTTTTTCTCTATGCTATCTGCAAGTGCTTTTGCCGTTGGCTTAACTCTTCAATCAAGTAAGTTGAAAATTCCTGCTGATGGCAAGACCTTATGTACCGCTCAACTTCAGCAAGCTATCGACCGAATCGCTCGAAAAGGAAAGGGTACGTTGGTTCTGAC
>CAVKNU010000186.1:0-4717 GCA_963657465.1 Lachnospiraceae bacterium | reverse complement strand
CGCCGAAGTGGATGTCGCTGCCGAAGGCAAGACCCACGTTGAAGCAACCGCTCATAAAGCCAGCCAACAAGGCAATGGCCAATCCCTTAGGGAAATTAAAATCCTTTACCGCAGCCTTCTTTTCTTCCTCGGAGAGCGAAGAAGCCTTCATGCTACCAGCCACACCGATGATGGCGATGCCGATGAGGGTAACAACCACACCCAGGATTACGCTGAAGGTGAGTGATTCCAAAGCGTTCATCTCTGGGAAGAAGATGTTGAGCAAAACAGGTCCCATGATGGTTCCCAAGCCCGCACAAGTTCCGAGGGCTATGCTCTGACCGAGAGCCACACCCAGATAGCGCATAGAGAGACCGAAGGTCAAACCGCCGACACCCCAAAGTACACCGAAGAGCATCGTCATAGCCACGTTGAAACCGTAGCCATCGAAAAGCTCGAAGAAGGAATGGCCAGTTGGCACAGCGAGCAAGGCACCCAGGAAAGGAAGCACAAGCCATGCGAACACGCCCTGCACTACCCAATAAGATTCCCAGCTCCAGTCCTTGATCTTATTAATTGGAACATAGCAGCTGGATTGGCAAAATGCTCCAACTGCTATGATTAAAAGTCCGATTAATATCTCCATGACTATACTCGTTTAGAGAGCACTTCTGCCTCATACTTCTCCACGTCAGCGATGTACTCCTCGCCAACAGGGATGTTGTTCTTCAGGTTGAAGTAATCGTAAACAGCACCGAATGGCAATGTCTTCTCTTCCTCCAAGAGAGCCAAGCGCTGGAAGAGTTTGCCCTCATCCTCATACTTGCGGAGTGTGTCGAGAGGCTCCAAGAATGCCTGCAACAATGACTTCTGGGCAGCACGTACACCGATGATGTAAGCACCGATACGGTTGATGGAACCATCGAAGTAGTCGAGACCGATGTGAGCACGGTCGAGAGCATTGGCACGTACCAACTCAGAGAAGAGGTTGCGAGTATTGTCGTCGAAGAGAGTTACGTGGTCTGAATCCCAGTGCATTGGGCGAGATACGTGGAGCATCAACTCTGGTACGAAGAGCAAGAGGGCAGAAACAGCGTCAGATACATTCTCTGTTGGCTCATAGTGACCTGTGTCGAGAGTGTACATCACGTTGTTCTTAGCGCAGTAGCCAGCGTAGAAGTCGTGAGAACCTACGGTGTAAGCCTCCAAGCCGATACCGAAGAGCTTAGCCTCAAGGCAAGACTTCATGTTTGGCAACTCTTCTGCCAAGATCTCATCGAGAGAGTTCTTCAAGATCTCACGATAACGACCCTTCTCTACGGTGATGTCCTTAGAACCATCGTGTACCCAGATGTTCATGATACAAGGGTCGTTCTGGAATTTACCCATAGCATCTGCGATGCGACGGCAACGCTTGGTGTGCTCAATCCAGAACTCACGGATGGCTGGGTCAGGGTTAGAGAGTGAAAGGCTGCCGCTCTTAGGGTGAGAGAAAGAAGTAGAGTTGAAGTCGAGCTTCATGTTCTGCTCCTTAGCCCACTGCATCCAACCAGTGAACTGGTCAACGGTTACCTCGTTGCGGTCAATCTGCTTGCCGCCGAACTCGCCGTATATCTCGTGGAGATTGAGGCGGAATGTACCAGCCAAGAGAGAGTTTACCTTCTCGATGTCCTGACGAAGCTCCTCGATGTTGCGAGCCTTGCCAGGGTAGTTGCCTGTACTCTGGATACCACCAGAGGCAGCTTCGCCACGCTCGAAGCCAACCACGTCGTCAGCCTGCCAGCAGTGCAAGGAGATAGGAGTCTTCTCCAAAGTCTCGATAGCCTTGTCTGTATCCACACCAAGAGCAGCATAGCGCTCCTTTGCAATCTCATAATTCTTTGTAATCAAATCTGCTTTCATTGTCTTTTAGTTTTTATTGTTTGTTGTTTATTTTGTAATCTTTAAGAACTTCTCGTAAGCTTGATCCCACTCGGCTTTGTCCTCTGGCTCAAACTTCTTGAGGTCGATGGAGTTGGCGATGATCTGTCGCATTTCCCAGATGTCCTTGACGAGACCAGCTGCCTTAGCCTGCAACATGATGTTGCCGATGGCTGTACCTTCTTGTGGACCTGCCAGTACGGTTACACCGCAACTGTTGGCTGTAAACTGATTGAGGTAATTGTTGAGCGAGCCACCACCGATGATATGGAGTACATCAATATCGAAGTCGGCAAACTCTTTGAGCCATGTGAATACCTGACGATAACGGAGGGCGAGACTGTCGAAGATGCAACGGCAAATCTCAGCGTATCCCTCAGGTATGTGTTGCCCCGTCTGCTGGCAATAGCTTTGGATAGCCTCAACCATAGAAGATGGATTGGCAAACATGGTGTCGTCTGGATTGATGAGGCTTTGGAATGCAGGTTGCTGCATGGCTTCAGCTTGTAGTTCTGCATGAGACTTAGGGGCATCTGCCCACTCCTTGCGGCAACGCTCATAAATCCACATTCCACAGATGTTTTTGAGAAATCGGGTAGTACCCTCAATGCCACCCTCGTTGGTGAAGTTCAGTTCATAACTGTGCTCATTGATGATGGCATTCTTTGTCTCAATACCCATCAAACTCCATGTGCCAGAACTGAGGTAAGCGAACTTCTCATTCTTGGCTGGTACGGCAGCAACGGCACTGGCAGTATCGTGACCAGCCACAGCGATGACTGGTACTGCACTCAATCCTGTCATCTTCTGTACTTCTTCGGTCAGTGTGCCGATGATGGTGGCTGGGGCTGTCATCTCGCCAAACTGTGAACGTTTCAAGCCAAGACTCTCCACCAATTCGTTGTCGAGGTCGCCAGTTATAGGGTTCAGTATCTGGGATGTAGATGCAACGGAGTATTCACAGACAGCCTTGCCTGTGAGCATATAGCTCAATGCATCAGGGATAAAGAGTATCTTGTCGGCATTCTCTAATGCCACATTGCCAACCTTGCGCATGGCATAAATTTGGAAGAGCGAGTTGAAGTTCATAAACTGGATGCCCGTCTTCTCATACACCTTTTCCTTGCTTATCTTCTCGTCGAAGTATTTCTCCATCATACCGAATGTATGAGGGTCGCGATAGGCCATAGGATTGCGAAGAATGTCGCCATTCTTATCTACATACACAAAGTCGCATCCCCAGGTGTCTATACCGATGCTTTGGATGGCGATGCTTCGTTGCGCAATGAGTTTCAAACCAAGGATAATCTCATAGAAAAGAGCATAGATGTCCCAATAGAAGTGACCGCCTGTCTCTATGAGTTTGTTTTCAAATCGAGTCAGTTCTTCTAATTCAAACTTGCCGTTGGCTAGTGAACCAAGGATGGTACGTCCACTGGTGGCTCCTAAATCTACGGCAAAGAAGTATTTCTTTTGTTCCATGATGATAAATGTAGGTATAAAGTTGTTAGTTATTTTCGGTTGCAAAGATAGTCCTAAATCCTATAATGAAACAAGGTATTTTGATTTTCATGCTGTGATATTTGGCTAATGGGACTTTCTTATTTGGGAGAAGGGTGTGTCATGCTTCCTTATATATATAATAAGGTGTAAGAATATGTCATTCTGTCATCAGGGGGATGTAGGTCAGTTATTAGGGTGATGTTTTCCTATCATTAGGGAGATGTCGGTCGAACATACGGGTGACTCAAGCTCCCAACACCTGTTATGCGCTCGCACAACAGGTGTTGTGCAGCCGTCCAACAGCTGTTATGCAAGCGCACATCAGCTGTTGTGCGGTTATTTTCGTACTAGTTTTCGGGATGTTACTCTTTATCGTGTCATATTGCGGAAGTCGGAAGGTTTCATTCCAGTCTGAACTTTGAATTTTGCAGAGAAGTAGTCGGGCGAATCAAAGTTGAGGCGATAAGCTATCTCTTTGATGCTTTCGTCGGTGGTGGAAAGAAGTTCCTTTGCCCTTTGCAGGCGCAGGGTTTGCTGATACATGGCAGGTGCAAAACCCGTGTATTCCTTGAACAATTTGCGGAAAGATGAGTAGCTGATGCCTAAGTCTTGTGCGATTTCTTGGATGGTAAGATTTCCTTCCAGCGATTCACGGATGCGAAGGCGTGCCTTGTTGATCATATCTACTCGTTGGGAATCCTTGTTGAGTATCATGTTGCGTTCCAAGGAATACATCATTCCGATGAGATGGTTTACGATGCCAGCAAGAGTCTGCTGTGAATAAGCTGCCTCTTCTTGTGCTGTGTGGTAAGCCTCATTGTAGAGTGCAATAATCTCATGGCTGAAACCTACATGATAGATAGGTTTCTCAGGAGAAAGAAAACCTGCTTTCACTCGGTCGTCGATGTTCTTTCCCTTGAATCCTATCCAATAGCTTTTCCATCCCTTGTTGCTCAGAGGATGGTAGCTATGCCATTCGCCAGGGAAGAGCAAGAAAATATCGCCAGCTTTGATGGGTGTCTCAGGAATATGGGCAGACTGAAAGATGCCTTCTCCTTCGGGTTGGTAGAGCAGTTGGTATTCGTCGAGCGTGCGTCCCTTTTGCAAGTCGAAGTAATAGCCGTCGGCATGTCCCTTGGTTGGGTAAGGATCGCCAGGGCCGATTTCTTCACGTCCCACGGTGCTGATGGTTAGTCCCCATTCAGCATCTCTTTCTGTCGCTAGTAGGTATTTGCTGATTTGCATGGTGTTTTATTATATTGTTTATGCAAAGATACAATAAAATAAGGTATATCTCCTTGTTGTAGATAGGAAA
>CAVKNU010000185.1:0-4805 GCA_963657465.1 Lachnospiraceae bacterium | reverse complement strand
GACACCAAGGAGTTTATCGAGAAGATGCATAGTCACAACCGTGCCATCTCCGAAAGCACGGTATCAGCCGTATTGATGGATGTAGCCGACTACTTGGGCGAGCTACTCTCCATGGGCTACACCGTAAAGCTAGACGGTCTCGGCACTTTCTCCATCTCCCTCGACTTCGATGACGACAAGCCAAGGGAGATGCAAAGCGATGACGACAAGATGACCTATCGCAAGGTGACGGTAAAGGACGTGAACTACAAGGCTTCTCCCGAACTCATCAAGTATCTGAAGAGAGAAACCGACCTAGAGCGAGACATGGGTGGAGTGAGCCGACTCTACAAGAAGAAATACACTCTCGAAGAGCGCATCAAGCGAGGACAGGAGTGGCTCGACAAGAACACTTTCTTCACCCTACAGGATTATGCCAACATGAACAATCTGAGCCGCACCACCGCCTCACTGGAACTCAAGAAATTGACGCATGGCGATGATGCTCCTTTCGACTATGCGGGTAGGGGAAGCCACAAGGTTTGGATAAAGAAAGGGTAAGTTTCAAGCAAGTTTCCTTCTAAAAAGGAAGACAGGCAAGGTCAATAAACCATGACCTTGCCTGCCTTTAGTTCTATCTTAGCTATCCCCAACTCGTTGAGAGCCGTGATGACCTCTGCCAAACTCGCCTTGCGGGAGAAGCGGAAGTGGATGAGCTTATCCATATTGGCTTTCGACTGGAAGATGACGGTCTTGTTGTACCAAGCCCCGATGTCGCCCATAGCCTCAGCCAGCGATACTTGGTCCATATCGAAATTGCCAGCCAACCAGTCCTTGCCTTCATTCTGCGAAGCCTTGGACACGATAATTTTGTCGGATTGCAGTTGGGCGGTCTGCCCTGGCAACATATCAACGGAAGTTTCAGGATTGCTCACCTTCACGTGTCCCTCCAGCAAGGTAACCTTAGGCGAACTCATGCGATAAGCCTTCACATCAAAAACGGTTCCGAGCACCTGCGTCTTCATTTCTCCAGCCGTCACAACGAAAGGCTTGTGCGGATTCTTGGTTACCTCAAAATGAGCCTCGCCCTTTAGCTTTACCTCCCTCGTCTCAGCATCGGCAAAGGAACGAGGATACTCTATCGAAGAGTTGGCATTGAGCGTAACCTTCGTGCCGTCCTCTAAAGTCACCAGCGTGGTGGTGGAAGCAGGAGTAGAAACACGGCACATGTCATCCTCCATCGTTTGCTCCACCTGGGCAGGTGAAGCCACCTCGGCATAGAGTTCCAAAGGGTTGTCAATGGCATTCGTACCTTGTTGGAACGGGCGGAAGACGAAGAGCACAAGGGATGCAGCCACTGCTATGCTAGCCACAGCCACGCCTATCGCCATCACCCTTGCTTTCTTGCCCTTGTAATTCTTATCATCTTTACCATTCTTATCGTCTTTGTCTTCCTTACCATCTTTATCATCAGCCAACTGATGCTTCTTCTCGAAGGCATCCCATGCCGCAAACGTCTCTTCGGCTGACAGTTCTGGTGCCATCGCCTCCCCGAAGACCAAGGATAGTCTTTCGTCCGTCATATCATTATTCCCTTTCATTCTATGGCTCCTTTCTCTGAAAATGATTGATAATTCATTCGCTCTCGCAAGATGGCGAGTGCTTTCGAGATATGCTTCTTCACCGTGTTCGGGCTGATGCCCAAGCGGTCAGCTGTCTGCTGATAGGTGAGATGCTCGAAATAGCAAAGGCGGAGTATCGTGCAGGTAGGCTCTTTCAGTTCCCTGGCAATCTGCTCTGCCTGTTGCAGCAATCGCTCGTGCTCCCGATAATCGGTAGTCATATCATATCTCGTCGCCTCTATGAGGGCTTGGATGTTCGTTTGCTCCACGTGCTGGTGCTTCAAGAGGTTGAGGCAAGCATTGCGAACGGTGGCATAAAGCCATCCTCGCCTTGTCTCTGGTTGTAAGCTGTCGTATTGCAGCCAAGCCCGCTCAAAGGCATCAGCCACAAGGTCACGGGCGTCGTTGCCATCCCCCAAAAGGGAGACGGCATAACGCACCAGCAGTGGATACATGTCCATGAAAAGTTGCTTAAAGTCGTTGTTTCTCGCTTTGTCCTGCGCCACTACCTTTATATTTATTTCTTGTTGCGTTAAATGTGTATCTCACGCAAAGCATGACTTTTTGATTGTCAGTATATCTACTCTGCTCTCGATGCGACTGCGTGCCATTCGCATCAAAGTAATAATACTGTGTATGCAAGAGGTCAGTGAACCTCAGCATCACATTGAGAGCCTCGTTCCTGAGAAAGCGCTTGCTTACCTGAAACTGAAGATTACCCATACATTTGTGAACTCCAATTCCTTGTGCAGCCCTTGTACTGACATTTCCCGACAAGCTCAAGAGCCAATGGCTTGGAAACCTGAAGTTTTGATTCATCTGAAAAGTGAACAGAGGTTGGTTTCCCAAGACTGGAATATTGAGATGATCTACATTTTCATGATAGAACCTTACGCCTGCTGTTAGATTAGGATGCCACACTCCGAAAGAGGGAGCTATGCGAACATTCGCCCCATAATATGAAGAGTGAGGCACCGTAGCCATCGTTTGGAGCAAGACATTGGGACGGTTCACCTCATCGTATGGCTTATACCAAGTCATATACATATCCAGCACATAACTGTAGTAGGCCATGAACGAGAGGCACTTGTACGTTCCGCTCAGATTGAAGCTATGCTGCTGTTGTGGTTTCAGCAGAGGGTCTCCCTGCTTGTACTCATACTTGCTGTCGTAATCCACGTTGTTCTGCAACATCGCATAATCAGGACTATACTTGTTGAGTCGATAGCTGAGAGCCAAGTTCAGATTCTGATGGCTATAGCTTACAGAGGCAAAAGGTATCCAATCTCGATAGGTTGGACTTTGCGCTTCTTGCAGTACTCCCTTCTCGTAATAAGAGGTTTTCTGATATTCATACCTCACTCCTGTCCCATAGCCGAAGCGTCCCATCCTTACGTTATACTCGGCGAATCCTGCCCAGATGGTTTGGTTGATATGGTTGAAGGCATCGGCGGAAAAGCCACTCTGCGTAAAATCGTTCCATCGCTTAGTAAAGGTCTCTTCCGTTCCGAAAGATAGACGACCTTTCCATAGCGGTCCACTAACTACGAGCTTGGTGGCGTAGAGGTCGCTCTTCACACGACTTTCTGACTTGGCATCCATGCTGCCATCATTGAAAGCCATCTGCTGACTCTTCGTCACCTTATTATAATAGTCACCATTGAAGTTGATGTTCCACTTACCAAAGTCGCCATTGTAATAGGCGTTCACACTATGCGACCAGTGGGGACATTTCTTGGTAAAAGACTCGAAAGCCAAGTTTTCCACCGGCTCGCCATCCCTTGTCACCTCCGTCTCTCCCCAAGTATGCATATAGTTGTTGCCTATCATATTGGTTGTCTCATAGCGCATACCGAAAGACTGGTGGTCGTTCACCTCATAGTTGAAGCCTGTGTTCAAGAGGATTTCGCCTCCATTCATATTGGAGGTTCGATTGTTCTTAAATTCCCATTCATTGGTTGTGCTCAGTTGGGTTTGGGTCTTACTGGTGGAATGAGACTTCTCGTTACCAACCCCGACTTCGCCGAAGACATCCAGTCCACCTGTACGGTAATTCAACTGCACGTCTTGGTAATGATGTGGAGAATAATGCCCTTGGATATATTCAGAATACAAGCTCCCGCTCCATCCCTGTCCGCGCTTGCGAATCGCACGAAGGCGAATCACAGCATTGGTCTTTGAACTATACTGTGCCCCAGGAACCGTTACGACTTCTGCCTTCAAAATATCCTTGGCATTCAGTCGCTTCAACTCATTCATGTCACGTATTTTCCTACCATTGAGATAAATCTCAGGAGTGCCTCGCCCGATGATATTCCAACTACCATCTTCACCAGAGACAAAAGGCAATTGTCCTATCATATCCGATACACTTCCCATCTCGCCCAATATTGTACCTGCAACTTGGGTAACGAAGGCACCATCCTTATATTCCACATCAGGGCGAGTGCTCTTGACGGTCACCGCTTTCAGCTGTTGGGTGTTAGGTTGCATCATCATCTGCATATTTGCCTTACAAGCCACCGTTTGGGTTTTGTATCCCACAAAGGAAACTCTCAGCTGAGCATTCTTTGCCGAATAAGGAAGAACAAAACTACCATCTTCTGCCGTCACACATCCACCAATATATGATTTATCCGTAGCCGACAGCATCACCACATTGGCAAAAGGCAAAGGTTTCTGATGCTCATCCAGCACCTTGCCCCTGACCATTTCCACCTGTGCTACCTTACCTGTATATTGTACGGCAAAGTAAGTGCTGTGCTCCACATACTTGAACGGCTTGCCTTGCAGCACCAGCCCCAGGGCATCCTTCTGTTGTTTTGTCTGAATATTCGCCGTGACCTTATACTTATCGGTTTCCTGATAAGCGAAGAGGACGTTCTTCTCGCCAGCTCGCTCTATCTTCTTCAAGGCAGAGGTGAGCGACTCATTATGAAACTGCAAGTTGATGCCCTTGCCTTGGGCAAAAAGAGAAATGCCCAAGACAAGACATAGGATAAGGGATGTCATTCTTTTCATCATGTCGATTCTTTTAAATTTGTTTTTGTTTTACTCTTTATACAACATCCCTTCCCCATCGGGTACGGTAATTGTGGAAATTTGATGCAAAAGTACAAAAAATAATGGATAAGCAGCAGTTTATCGTCCAATAATTAGACAAAGGAGCGAAGATTTCAAGGATATTTTGTAACTTTGCACGCA
>CAVKNU010000184.1:0-4843 GCA_963657465.1 Lachnospiraceae bacterium | reverse complement strand
TCGCAAGTGTGGGGAGTTATGCGTTTACCAATGCGAGGATTTGTCTGTTTTACTTGTTTTAGTTACCCTTTGCGAGGGAAATCATTTTCGTTTTATAGAGGAAAGATAATCATTTTATTCTAAAATAATGGCATTTTTTCAGAGTTTATTTATATCTTTGCCGATAATTGAAAAAAAATAAAGTATTTCAAAAAAGATGAAAAGGATATATTTCTTGATTTTACTCATGGTTTGCAGCTTTGCTTCGTATGCACAAGAAGTAAGTTTCGGACCATTACATAGCGCCGACAGCCCTAGGGAAGATTGGTTGTTACCAGGCGACACCATCTTGCAAAATGGCAAGAAAATGATTTATAGCGGAAAGCCCGTAAAGAATTCCACACTCATGAAACTTTCCGATGAGAACAAAGACAATCCGCAAGATGATGGAGGACTGAGCAGCAATCCCGTAAGTGAGCTATCTTATGGATATGGGAACAGTTTGCACAAAGGTCTCAACTTCTCCGTTGACTTATCTGCCTTTGCTACGTTTGGTAAACATGTACCTCATCGTGGGGGCTTCACGCAAACCATCAATGCCACTTACCTCACCCCACTTACCAAAGATGGCAAACTATGGATGGCTGCAGGAGGCTATCTGAACAACATCAACTGGGGCGGAGACAGCTATCGTGACGCAGGACTCTATGCCATGGTAGGGTATCGTTTCAATGAGCATTGGGAAGCCTACGCTTACGGTCAACTCAGCATCAACAATAACTACCAGTCACTTTACTCCCACTACTATGGTATGGGATACGGACCTTATGGATATGGTCGGTATGGAATGATGATGCCAGGAATGTGGGGCATGGGTATCATGCCTGGTGGCTACGGAATGGGAGCTGCTGGTGCCAATGTTCTTGGAGCTGGTGTGAGATACACAAATAAGAATTTCTCCATTGGATTTAATGTAGAAGGTGTATGGTATGACAATAAGACTCCCTCTTATTTCGGCAAATACAACTACCCTGTTCCTCCCAAACCAGAAGACAATAAAAGATAAAACAAAAGAGCGACAGAGAAAATATTCATGCTAGTAATTTTCTCCATCGCTCTTTCTTTTTATATGCCGGAAACATGTCTATGCTTCGGTCAATATCTGAAGTATGCGTTCTGCAGAACGTCCATCCCATCTATCTGGAATGCCTGCCTTTTTCCATTCTCCCTGCAATAATTTCTGAAGCATAAGGCTGAGCTTTTCAGCATCTTCGCCAACCAACTCATTGGTTCCCACCTTCACGGTTTCAATATGTTCTGTATAACTATTGAGTGTGATACAAGGCACCCCATTGAAAGTTGCTTCTTCCGCCACATTACCAGAATCGGTAATTATGCCTTTGGCATGCGCCGTGAGATAACTAAAATCGAGATAACCTTGAGGAGCAATAACGATGATACCCGTACGATGGTCAGCAGCACCCTGACGTGCCTTGAAAGACAAGACTTGTTCCAAAGCCTTCCCACGTAAAGGAGCAATCACCTTCACTCCAGCCTTACAAGCCTCCGCATCAATGGCGGCAATCATGGCATGAAACTCTTCCGTGTTATTGATAATCGCTTTTCGATTCAGGGTAAACACAAGATATTCTCCCTCTTGCAAATGTTCCGTTCCCATCACCTCTGGACGTTTCATGGAAGACTGCAAATAGCGAATATTATCAATCAAGACATTGCCCACCATATACACCTTGGAAAGTTCTGCGCCTTCTTTGTTGGCTATACTATTATTAGAGATACCCGCCGTAAAGAGTATGTCAGAAAGTCCGTCAATAACCAATCGATTGATTTCCTTAGGCATAGTAATGTCAAAGCTACGTGTTCCGGCTGCAATATGAGCCAACAACACTCCTTGCTTTTTGGTCACAATAGACACAGCCATCGTAGAAGCCAAATCGTCAACGACAATAACAACATCAGCAGGATGCTGTTGGAGATAGCGTTCAAATTCAGACATCACTCGACCTGTCAGTTCATTGAGGTTCTCACAATCCACACCTAGATATACATTCGGAGTCTCTATACCTAAATCCGAAAAGAGCGAACTCTCCAAAGTAGGATCATCCTCCGGTCCTGTATATACCAATTGATAGTCAAGAGCCTTGCCTGAAGCTTGCGCCGCACGAATGGCTCTTATGACAGGTGCCACCTTTATGAAATTAGGGCGTGCACCTGCAACGATACAGATGTTTTTTTTCATACTATTTTTTGATTATCCTTTGAATAAGTCTTTGATTCCTCCAATGGAACCCAGCAAATTGGTAGCCTCATAAGGTAGATATACCACCTTACTATCCTTACCGGTAGCCACCTCTTGCATCATCTGAATATACTTCTGTGCCAAGAGATAGTTGGCAGGATTGGTGCTTTGTCCCACAGCCTCGGTTATCTTTTGGATAGCAATTGCTTCCGCCTCAGCTTTGCGAATACGAGCCGTAGCCTCACCTTCCGCATTCAAGATGGCCTGCTGCTTGGCAGCTTCAGCCTTATTGACAATGGCAGCTCTCTCACCTTCAGAAAGCAAGCGTTGCTTTTCCTTCTCACCTTCAGAAGTAAGAATAGTGGCACGTTTGTTTCTTTCAGCCTGCATCTGCTTTTCCATTGCCTGAAGTACGCTCTCTGGTGGAATGATATCTTGCAATTCCACGCGATTCACTTTAATACCCCACTTATTGGTAGCATCATCCAACACTGAGCGTAGCTTGGTATTGATGGTATCACGAGAGGTCAAAGTCTGGTCAAGTTCCATCTCACCAATGATGTTACGTAAAGTAGTCTGCGTCAACTTCTCAATAGCATTTGGCAAATTGTTGATTTCATACACACTCTTGAATGGATCGACAATTTGGAAGTAGAGCAAAGCATTGATCTGCATCTGGATATTATCCTTTGTGATAACATTTTGGCGTGCGAAGTCATACACTTGTTCACGCAAATCGATACTGTTGGTATAAGTATATCGTCCATTCTTCAATGCCACGATGTCCTTGGCATGGTCGATAAAAGGAATGATGATATTAATACCTGGCTTAAGGGTAGCGAAATAACGGCCCAATCGCTCAATAATCTTTGTTTCACTCTGAGGGATGATAACAATTGTCTTTTTTACCACCACGAGTGCCAGTACCACAAGTGCCACGAGCACATAGATTCCGATGTTCATAATTAAATAGGGGTTTAAATGGTTAATACTAAAATATATGCAAACAGAAGAATCAGACACGCTCCACTTTCAAGATGATAGATTCACGTCCTATGACTTTCACTTTCTCACCCACCTGAATCGCATTTGATTCATGAGGAGCTTCTGCTTTCCAATCGTCGCCATCCATCTTCATGCGTCCATATCCTCCGGCAGGAATGGTTTCCGTCACCTCTCCCACTCGATTCAACAAAGCGTCCGTATTGCTCACCCGATGGTCCGCACCTCGATGCAAAGCTCGAAGCAAATGAGGACGAATCAACCAAATACTCAATATGGAACATACAGCCCATATCACGACTTGAAGCCAAAACGGAGCATCAGCCAATGCTGGCACGATAGCCACCAAGGCTCCCAAGGCAAAACAAGTAACATAGAAATCACCAGATGTGATTTCCATAATCAGACACACAAAAGTAATGACTGTCCAAAAGAGCCAAAGATTTTGAGAAATGTAATCTATCATAAGGCATGAAGTATTTAGGGGTGAATATTATATCCGAGAGACAACTCTACTTCTTTCGAGTAGAAGTTGTCTTCTTAGCTGTAGTCTTTTTAGTTGTCGTTGTCTTCTTGGTTGTAGAAGTTTTTTGGGTAGTAGAAGTTGTCTTGGTAGCATTATAATATTTTAATGCTGTAGGCATTTCTTTCTCCAAAGCAGCGACACGTTTAGCATCCGAAGGGTGATCGCTGAAAATATCATTCTGATTGGCACTTGAACCTTGTGACATGCGCTTCCAGAAAGGAATAGCCTGCTGAGGATCATAACCAGCCATAGCAGCAAAGATCAATCCCATGTAATCAGCTTCTGTTTCATTATCACGAGAGTATTTCAAATTACGGAAAGAGAAATACTGACCAGCCACTGCACTAGCCACATTACCGACACCATTGCCCACCGTCTGATTGAGCACATTACCCAAGATATTGGTACCCACTTGCTGGTTCTGTTGTTTGGTCAACTGCTCTGCGCTATGCTTAGCCACAGCATGAGCAATCTCATGTCCCAACACGATGGCAAGACAAGTCTCGTTCTGGGTATAAGGAAGCAAGCCTTCATATACCACGATTTTTCCACCAGGCATACAGAAAGCATTGGCACTGTTGTCCTGCACCAAGTTGAACTCCCAGCTATAGTTTTTCACATCATTGGCAAAGCCATTGTTCTTAAGATAAGTCTCCACAGCTGTTGCAAGCTTTTCACCAACTCTTTTCACCATTGCCGTATTTGTCGCATTGGTAGATTTCTTGGCAGAAGCCATATATTTTGTATATTCTTGGTTTGAGAGAGAGAGCACTTGCTCGTCGGATACAGAGATGCGATGAGTACGGCCCGTAAGAGGCACGGTTTGAGATGTTCCACATGATGAAAACACAATAGTTGCAAGGGCTACAAGAGCCAAATACTTAACACGTTTCATGTTTTTACTTTTAAAGTTTATATTTTTATCCGTTAATTTGTCGTATCAGTACTGCAAAATTACAATTATTTTTTGTTACTAGCAAGTTTTTAGGTTACAAAAGTATAACATTTCTACATAAAAAAAATAAAAGGCTACCTTCTCAGGCAGCCTAATACATATTATACAAAAACATTATGAA
>CAVKNU010000183.1:0-4863 GCA_963657465.1 Lachnospiraceae bacterium | reverse complement strand
GTGGACCAGCTAGGGCTTGAACCTAGGACCTCCAGATTATGAGTCTGTTGCTCTAACCAACTGAGCTACAAGTCCGAGAATTTTCCTCAAATTCGGATGCAAAGATACTTGATTTTTATCAAATAACCAAATATTTTCGGAGAAATCTTTTCGAGAAGTCAGATTTTTGCCGTATCTTTGCACCCATCATGTGCGCACACGGGCGTACTTAAATAGGATAAGAAAGTACTTTTAATAAGAAAATGGATACAGATAAAAACATTAGATTCGGTTTGACCGACGAACAAGTAAGGCAAAACAGAGAGCAGTTTGGACGTAATGTCCTCACTCCTCCTGCGCGCACTTCATTATGGAAATTGTATTTGGATAAATATCGCGACCCGATTATCCAAATACTTCTCGTGGCAGCTTTCGTATCACTCATCCTCGCTTTTATCGAAAAGAATTTCATGGAGACCATTGGTATCTTCGTGGCAGTATTTTTGGCCACTACCGTAGGCTTCTATTTCGAGCGAGATGCAGCCAAGAAGTTTAATGTATTGACGGCCCTGGGTGAAGAGCAGCCTGTCAAGGTGCGCCGTAAGGGAAAGGTGATGGAGATTCCCCGTCACGACATTGTGGTGGGTGATGTGGTGCTGATAGAAGTTGGTGATGAAGTGCCTGCAGATGGCAAACTGCTCATCACTACCGACCTTCAAATCAATGAATCGACGCTTACAGGCGAACCGATGGCAGAAAAGTCGCTTCAAGAGACAGGCGACGGCGCTTATCCTCCCAACGTGGTGCTCCGCTCTACGATGGTGATGAATGGTCGTGGCGAGTTTGTGGTTACAGCCGTGGGTGATGCTACGGAAATAGGAAAGGTGGCTCAGAAGAGTACCGAACAGACTGCCGTGCAGACGCCACTCTATATGCAACTTGATAAATTGGCAAAGATGATTTCCAAGGTGGGTTCGGTTGTCTCTGTTGCAGCCTTTGTCATCTTCTTGGGGCATGATATTCTGACCAATCCTGCATGGGGTGGTAAAGACTATTTCTATTTGGCTGAAATTGTGTTGAGTTATTTCATGATGGCAGTCACCCTCATCGTGATGGCTGTGCCAGAAGGTTTGCCAATGGCAGTAACCCTCTCCTTGGCGCTCAATATGCGCCGAATGCTCAAGTCTAACAACCTCGTTCGTAAGCTCCATGCTTGTGAAACGATGGGAGCGGTGACGGTGATTTGTACCGACAAGACGGGTACTTTGACCCAGAACAAAATGCAGGTGGATTCACTCTTGTTGAAGCAAGGTGATGAAAACTTGCTTGACGCAGCTATTGCACTCAATTCTACAGCTGAACTGAGCGAAGGTAAGACAATCGGAAATCCTACCGAGTCAGCGCTTCTACTTTGGCTGAGCGGTCAGCAAAAGGATTACGCTGCCATCCGTAAGGAACAGAAGGTTATCAAGCAGTTGCCGTTCTCTACCGAAAGAAAGTTTATGGCAACGTTGGCTCTGGTGAATGACGAGCAATACCTCTTCGTAAAAGGTGCCCCTGAGATTGTGATGAAGAAGTGTGTGCTTGACGATAAGGAGAAAAAACAAGTGGCGGAAGAACTTGATGATTGGCAGCACAAGGCCATGCGAACTCTTGCTTTCGCCTATAAGAAAACGGAATCTTCGGATTTAGAGCAAATCCTCGCAGAATCCGACTTTACGCTTCAAGCCATTGCTGCCATCAACGACCCAATCCGAAAGGATGTGCCTGCGGCAGTAAAGGAATGCCGACAGGCTGGAATTGAGGTGAAGGTGGTAACAGGCGATACGGCAGCCACGGCACTCGAAATAGGTAAGCAAATCGGTGTGTTCGAGGATGAGCCTGAGACAATAGGCGCAGATGGCGAAATGACCTCGCTCGACGAACAGATGATAACTGGCGAGCAATGGGAGGCTCTCTCTGACGAGGAGGCTTACGAGCGTGCCAAGGACATCCGTGTGATGAGCCGTGCTCGTCCTACCGACAAGCAACGATTGGTGGCTATGCTCCAGAAGCGTGGCGAGGTGGTAGCCGTGACAGGTGATGGAACCAATGATGCGCCAGCCCTCCATTATGCTCACGTAGGATTGTCGCTCGGTTCGGGCACTTCGGTGGCCAAGGAGGCTTCCGACATGACTTTGCTCGATGATTCCTTCAAGTCTATTGCCAATGCCGTGATGTGGGGACGTTCGCTCTATCGCAACATCCAGCGCTTCCTATTCTTCCAGTTGGTGGTGAATGTGGCTGCCCTCTTGTTGGTATTGGGTGGCTCGGTGCTCGGCACTGACATGCCTCTTACCGTAACACAAATACTCTGGATTAACTTGATAATGGATACTTTTGCCGCTCTTGCCTTGGCTTCGTTGCCTCCATCTCATGAGGTGATGAAGGAAAAGCCTCGCAAGGCTTCCGATTTCATCATTACCCGTCCGATGGCCAGTGGCATTCTCTTCTGTGGCATTGTCTTCTTCATCGTGATGTTTGCCTTCCTCGTTTACTGCGAGCGCAGAGGAAAGGGTGGGGTGGATGTTCATGAACTGACTTGGTTCTTTACTACCTTTGTGATGCTTCAGGTGTGGAATCTCTTCAATGCCAAGGCGCTGGGCAGCACTCATTCTGCTTTTAGACACTTCTTGAAGGACAAGGGAATGATTCTCGTATTGGGTATTACTCTTTTGGGACAGTGGATTATCGTAACATTCGGTGGCGAGATGTTCCGTACTGTGCCATTGTCGGCTAAGGAATGGGCTATCATCATCATTTCCACCTCCGTGGTGCTTTGGGCAGGAGAGTTGTGGAGAATGGTCAGACGCATGATGAGGAGAAATTAGAAACGAGGAATGAGAAATTTCTTTAGGATAAAATCATGAGGACCTTATTTTATAGTATAGATAAGCATTTGACGAATAAGCAAGGTGAGACCGTAGCGCTGAAGCCTTGCGTTGCCACCATCGGCTTCTTTGACGGTGTGCACCGTGGACACCAATATTTGATTCATCATTTGGTGGAGACGGCTCGCCAAGCAGGATTGGAATCCACGGTGATTACCTTTGATGAGCATCCTCGCAAGGTGTTGCAGAGCGATTATCAACCTGAGATGCTGAGCACGCTCGACTCCAAGCTTCTCTTGCTCTCAAAGACAGAGGTGGATAATGTCGTGGTATTGCATTTCGACCCAACGATGGCAGCCATGTCGGCACATGGGTTCATGCAACAGGTGCTCCGCGACCAGCTCAATGTAAAGAAACTCTTCATCGGCTACGACCATCGTTTCGGTCACAATCGTGAGGAAACCTTTGAGGACTATGTGCGTTATGGTAAGGAAATGGGCATTGAGGTGGTGCAGAACCAGGCTTTTTCCTTGAATGGAATCCACGTGTCATCTTCTGTGATTCGTGCTTTTCTCAAGGAAGGCGAGGTGACGATGGCGAATCAATGCCTCGGTTTTCCTTATACGATTATTGGTAAGGTGGTGAACGGCTATCATGAAGGCAGAAAACTCGGCTTCCCTACTGCCAATCTCGATATTTCCCATTTTGGACAATTGATTCCTGCACCAGGTGTTTATGCGGTCAAGGTTCGCTTGGAGAACACGGTGACGTGGCGAAAGGGAATGATGAATGTGGGCACTCGTCCTACCTTTGATGGTAGACGACTTACACTCGAAGCCCACATCTTCAACTTTGATGGCGATATTTACGACCAGCTCCTTCTCGTCAGTTTCGTGAAACGAATCAGGGGAGAACAGAAATTTGAGAGCCCAGAGGAACTTGCTGCGCAACTGAAAGAAGACGGGCAAGTGGTGCTTGAACTCTTCGAACAGGAAGAGGATTGAATGCTCTGAAGTCTATACATTATTCATTATAAATAATACATTAAACAAGATATGGCAAAGATTAATTTTAAAAAAGGAATAACGGATGTGGTGCTTTTCCTCATCATTTTTGTTGTCGTTCAAACTGTTGTGAGTTATGCTGGAGCTGGCATTTGGGCAGTAGCGAAACAGGATAACTTTTCGCAGGTGCTGAAAGCTGTGTTTACGGGTAGTAATCCTATTCTTTTGGCATTGACCACAGTGTTCAGCGACGTAATCACGTTGGTTATCTTCTTGAAAAAGAAATGGACTCCACTTACACGCGACTATTTGCAGTCAAAGCCTTGGACTGCTCTCCTCTGGGTAGCCTTGTTTATTATAGGCACACTTATTCCATTGGAGTTTGCCTATGAGCTGATTGGTATAGAAATGGACGAGAAATATGCCAAACTCTTCGAGGGTTTGATGAAGGAACCTTGGGGCTACGTGGCAATTGGCATTTTGGCTCCTTTGACAGAGGAAGTCATTTTCCGTGGAGCCATTCTCCGCACTTTGCTCGGCATGATGAGCAAGAAGAACCATTGGGTAGCCATTATGATTTCTGCCGCTCTCTTTGGCGTTGTTCATGGTAATACGGCTCAGTTTGTCAACGCCCTCTTGATGGGTTTGCTCCTGGGATGGATGTATTATCGTACCAAGAGCCTTGTGCCAGGCATCCTGATGCATTGGGTCAACAATACGATGGCTTATGTACTCTCCAATATCATACCTCAGAGTGAGGGTAAGCTCATCGACCTCTTCCATGGTGATGAAAAGACGATGTATTACGCTGTAGGCTTCTCTCTCTGCATTATGATACCAAGCTTCATCCAAATGATTTTACGACTTCAGAAGCCAACGAAAGCATAAAATTAAAGAAACATTTTTAAGCTCTATGCTCTCGATAAAAACAATAGGGGCTGCCAGTACATCCTGGCAGCCCTATTACGTTAGTATGTTATGAAAAATTTGAGAGAATTGAAACTTCACAG
>CAVKNU010000182.1:0-4880 GCA_963657465.1 Lachnospiraceae bacterium | reverse complement strand
AGCAACGATTCAATGTTGGTTTGACGGCTTCACCCAAGATAGGCTGGTGGCAACCGATGCTGAATGTGAATGTCAGGAAGCAATTCTTGACGATAGAAGGCAAGAGCTATAATCGCCCTGTCATCATAGGAACATTCAACAACACCTTTGTCTTCCCTCATGGTTGGCAATTTCATTTCGACATGAACGGCAACACACGTGGACATTCTACCTGCGTCGAATGGATGGCACAAGGTGGGGTGTTCATATCTCTGAACAAGAGTTTCTTGCATGACCGTCTGAACATCAAGTTGGCTGGCAACGACCTCTTTGCCTCTTGTCGTACTACGACGAGAACGGTGTTTGGCACACGAGACTGCTATTCTTGGAAATACTCAGATAACAGAAACTTCATCTGCTCGTTCAGTTATAAGTTTAACGTGACTCGAAGCAAGTACAAGGGAACTGGTGCTGGTAATGCAGAGAAGAGCCGATTGTAAAACAATTAAATTCAAAATTTATGAAACGTTATTTATGGATGATAATCTTGGCTGTAGGCGCATGGACGCTTACGGGCTGTGAGAGTGAGGAAAAGCAATGGGAAAGGTTTCCTTGGAATGACGAGGAACTCTTCAACCAACAGTTTACGATAGATGAAGATGGTTGCTGTATTCTGGAAGGGGCGAATGCTGTTGACCATCATACGATAGATATTTATGTAAAAGGGCATGGCTGGCAACCAACAGGCATTTACCAGATAATGGCTAATGGAAAGCTCGCTTCTGAAGACTATCGGGAGAGTGCAGAAGATTATAGCACGAGAATTTATGAGTTCTTGTCGGATGAGCAACTGAAAATGTATTATAGTGAGGAGGCTACCCATGACTTGTGCTTTAAGCAACAAGCTTGGTCGTATGATGATAAGACTTGTATTGCCTTAAGAAAAGACAAAAGTAGTCAAAGCAAGGCTGATAACTATATGCAAATCTTGAAGGTGAAGCCATCGGGAGAACAAGTCTATATGTATGCGGTGGAGAAAATAGGCAGTACGACTGACGGATGAGAAAGGAAATAATGCCTCATCCAATCCTTACTATCAATATTTTGATTCCATCGTATGGAGTTGCAAGGGGATGCCAGACAAGGTGGTAAGTCTTCGCAATACCCCTTCAAGCCATGAGGTAGCTTTCTCTGTAAACACTTATTTCTTCCATATCGACGAGGAGAAAATTATCGGAAGCACAACAAACACGATTCTGACTTCCATCCAAGCCGATGGATATAAGAATGGTCGTGTGGTGTATTCTTCGGGAACAGGAATCAATATCATCAATCAAGGTTTCCTAGGTTATGGCTTTAGCACATACGAGTTGCAGAATCCACCGAAGGACGATAACATGGATTTATATTGCGTCTTCGACCGAAGCAAGCGTTTCCGTGTAATCTCTCCTCGTTGTTTGGCTGATTATCCTGACCAGCCTTATTCCGAGTTGCGGTATATCGTGAATCCTACTTTGAAGGACGATGAATCGAAAGATGGAAATAAGCATGCTTTAGCAAAAGAAAAAGAAGAACTGGGCAATCTGATGGATAAGTATTATCATCAGTACCAATTGGATGGCAAGGGTATTGTGGTGGATGAATCCAATATTGCCAAGTACCGTTCTCGCTTCAAGGCTCTGCCAGCAGATGCGGAAATTGTCATGTTTTGGAATGGTAATACGCCTGGACCTGTTACAGGAACATTGAGCCATATCGCTTTGATTCTGCATCGGGATTCTGAAAATTCTGCAAAAAGCTATTATTATATCCATGCCGAGCCAAAGGATTAGGTATTTTGGAAAAATAAAATCGGTCAAGGAAAGGTATCGCTTAGATTCCCTCTCCTTGATCGATTGCTTTTTTATGGAATCTCTACACCTGTCATAGAACTATCTATAATTCTTTCAGATATTCTATCACTTGTTTTTCCAAAGTAGGAAGGTCATTAGTAATGACATCCCAAACAACATTGTTATCTACTTGGAAATATTCGTGAACGATATAGTTTCTCATCCCATTTACTTGTTTCCAAGGTGTTTGGGGATGAGAACTTCGGAATTCTTCTGTTAGCATATTAGAAGCTTCGCCAAGAATCTCTATATTTTTGACTACAGCATAATACATCATATCATCAGCGATAAAATCCTCAAAGGTCTTCCCTTTTGTGTATCGTCTGATTCTTTCAATGGCTTGAAGGATATGCTCCAACCGACTTTTGTCTCTACTTCGTTCTCTCATAAACCAAGATTTTATCACGTTCTGCTGATTCCTGAGCAAAAGGAAGCAGAGTTCCTTCCGAAACCAAATCAACCTTGCGCCCTAAAAGTTCTTCTAGGTCGCTCCACATTCCAAAGAATTTCAAGCCGATGGGCTTGCTTTTATCCAAAGATACAATTATATCGACATCACTATCCTTCGTTTCTTCCCCTCGTGAGAAAGAACCGAACAACCATGCTTTCAATACGGGTTGGGTAATGAAATAGTGGCGCAGAGCTTCTATGATAGCAAGTTTACCCATATAATATATGAATTGTAATTTTCTGATGCAAAGTTACATATTTAATTTGAATCAGCAAGTTTTTGTCTTCTTTTTTATTACCTTTGCACAAGTTTTTCAGACTTTACTTGAATATTTCTTCATTTTGGGGTAATTGATTTCCCGAATGCTTGTATATAAGGGTAGAAAGAAGGAGGAAATGGAAACGGAGGAAAAGGATATGAACAAAACAATGATGGAATGACAGAAGAAAAAGAACAACAGATGGAACGGCTGTTTCGTGACAATTACGAGCGAATGTATCGCCTCGCCTTTGCCTTGCTCCACGATAATGAGGAAGCAAGGGATGTGGTGAGCGATGTGTTCTCCAAGTTGTGGACGGTCTTGATACAGCCAACTACTGCTTCCGCCTTCTTGATGAGGAGTGTGAAGAATGCTTGCCTCAACCTCATTGCCAAGAAGAAACGAGACGAGAGGCTTGCCAAGCTTCTCCCGATTTCAGAAAGTGGAGGCGATGGGGATGCTACGGAAAAGGTGATAGCAGAGGCTTCCATACAGGCAATGGACGAACAGCCCAACCGACTAGAAGAGCGATGGCAAGCCACGATGGATTGCATCGACCATGACTTGACTCCACAAACAGCCTCTGTAATCCGACTTTGCTTTGGCGAGGGAATGTCGTATCGAGATACGGCGGAAGAACTCGGCATCAGCATCTCTGCGGTAAACAAGCATATCGTAAAGGGATTGCGAATGCTTAGAAATAAATTAAAGGATTTATGATTCTGTTGTATGAAGACGTCCTTACAATGGAACCCCAAAATGAAGAAAGGAAATAAACAATGAAACAAGGTTTAGAAAACATAGATAATCAGAAATGGGATATGCTCCTCGACCTCTTGGAGCATCCTGAGAAGTATTCCGAAACTCAGAAGGACAAGCTTCTGAGTGATGAGGAAGTGAAGGAAATGTATGAGCAAATGGTGGAAGCTCGCCAAGCTCTCGATTTCTCTAAGTCGAAGGAAGAGATGAGAATGCCTTCGGTGGATGAGGAATGGGAAAAGATTCGCAAACCAAAAACTATTTCTCTTTGGAGTCCGATGCGTAAGGTTGCGGCAATCGCGGCGATATTGGTGGTATCAGGCATTACTTTTGCTGCCATTCATTTAGCCTCTCGCTCTCATCAAGCCTCAACATCTGATGATACAGAGCTAGTAACAGCTAGCAAGGATTCTACCCAGCAAGTTGCTTCTCTCGCAAAGGCAAATACAGAGCAGAAGGCTGATTCCGTCATCACCAAACTCCCTTTGGTTTATGAGAATGCGGAACTCCAGAATATTCTGATTCCAATAGCAGCGCATTTCCATGTGTCCGTATCTTATCAGAATGAGTCTTCTCGCCATATTCGTCTCTATCTCCAACTTACAGAGAGCATGAGCCTGGATGACATCATCGAACTGATGAATCATTTCGAGAAGGTAAATATCCGTCATGAGGGCAATGCCTTAATCGTAGAATAAGAATTTATCTTGATTAGATGAAAAGAAATATCAAAATATGGCTGTTGGGATGCTTGGCTATTTTGCTTTTCTTGCCAATACAGCAAGCACAAGCCCAACGCCTCACCCATAGCTTCCGCAACACTTCGATGTCAGAAGCCCTCACCATCCTTGCCAAAAGCACCAAGGACTATCACATCAACTTCATGTATAATGAGTTGGAAGACTTCACGGTCACGACGAACATCGTAAAGCGTACAGCTCCCGATGCCATCCAGCAAATCATCGGCTTCTATCCGATGAAGATGACGATAGATGGCAAGAACATCTTCGTGGAATGTACCCAGAAGACCCCAACCAAGATGATAGGTCGCATCCTGGATTCCCATCATCGCCCAGTGGATTTCGCCAATGTAACCTTACTCAATGTTCGTGATTCTAGCTTTATCACAGGTGGCGTAACGAATGAGGATGGTCAGTTCGTGATTCCTTGCGAGGCGAGAAAGGCTATCGTGAGGGTGAGTTGTGTGGGCTATCACACCTATTATAATATGTATAGCACTGGTAAGATAGGAGCAATTACCTTGAAGGAGGCTACGATGAACCTGCAGAAGGTCGTTGTGAAAGGGCAGCGCAAAAACTTTGAGATGACAAACGAGGGACTTGTTGCCCAAGTGAAAGGTACACCATTGAGCGAAGCTGGTACTGCCAACGATGTAGTGGCACAAGTACCGAGTGTCTATGGCAGTGATGGTAAATATAGTGTCTATGGCAAGGGGGCGGCACAGATTTATGTAAATGGAAGGAGACTGACTGATGATGGCGAATTGGAAAGAATCAGTTCCAAAGACATTGCTTCGGTA
>CAVKNU010000181.1:0-4904 GCA_963657465.1 Lachnospiraceae bacterium | reverse complement strand
ATTCACCACTCTCCTGCCCTTCTTGTCCACAGCATAGACACGAACGTGCATCAAGTCTTGACCATCTGCATGCCATGTCTCCACATCAGGCACCAGTTTCAAGGCTACGGCTTCACCTGTAGTCTCTATCTGATGACGAGCAATGACCTTGCCATCCTTCTTAGCCACAGCCACCAATGTGCCAGGAGCATAAGCGATGTTATCCCACTTGATGCGGTTGCGAAGCTTTGGGTCCTGAGAGTTTTTCTTCACGCCAAGACTCTTGCCATTGAGCAACAGTTCTACCTCGTCGCCGTTGGTATAGGTATAGAGCGAAACCTTCTCACCTGCCTCACGGTTCCAGTTCTCTGAGAGTTTACCTGCCGATACATTGATGCCATTCCACTGGATGTTGCCACCAGCCTTCTCTATCACACCGATATGCACGGTTGGCGCATCGCTAAACATACTCTTCACGAAGTAAGCATCAGGCTTAGGCTGAAGCGAAAGGTCGAACACACCTTGGTTCCATCCCTTCACTGGCCATCCCATGCTCTCGCCAAGATAGTCTATGGCTCCCCAATAAGCAAGACCTATTACCTTATCAAGATTCATCTCGAAGAAGTTTGGTCCCATAGCTGCTGTACTAGCCTCGCTCTGATAGAACGTTTTCTCTGGATAACGGTTCATATCGCCAGGGAAATACATATAGCGATAGTTATAAGAGTTGACCTCGGTCTCCACAGCCAAGTCTGCAGGAATAGAGTCGGTCTCCAGGTTGCGATAACGTGGATGCATAGCCACAGTGGTTAAGCGAGTATCATCATAGCGATGAAGCAACTCCTTCTGCAACTTATAGGCTGTGACGCCCCAATCATTGAAAGGCAGATTACTATATTGCTGCAACTCATTGCCCAAGCTCCACATCACTACGGATGGATGGTTGCGGTCTCGCTTCACCCACTCAGGGATATCCTTCTGCCAAAGGCTCTCCCACTCTGCTCTGCCACCGGCATACTGCGTGAGCCACTTGTCGTAGATTTCATCAACTACCAAGATGCCCAAACGGTCACAAAGTTTCAGGAAATCCTCGCTATATGGGTTGTGAGAAGTACGCACGTGGTTCAAGCCAAATTCCTTCATCAGCTTCAATCGCTTCTCGATGGCACGAGGATAAGCGGCAGCACCAAGAGCACCTAGCGTATGGTGATTGGCATAGCCCTTCAGAAGAACCTTCTTGCCATTGACGAGCAATCCTTGCTGAGGGGTCATCTCAATGGTACGCACGCCAAATGGTTCCTTTATCAGGTCGGCAACATTGCCCTCATTATCATAGAGCGTAACCTCCGCAGTATATAAATAAGGTGTATCGCAAGACCAAAGCTTGGCGTTATCGAGTTTGATGCTAGGCAACTCATACTCTCGGTCTCTCCACTTGCCATTGAAGTCAACATCCGTTTTCTGCTGAGCCACTACCTTGCCATCGGCATCAAGAATGCGCACCTCCACAGGTATCGCAGCCTTAGCCTGTCCCTTGGCTGTTTTCTGCTGGTTGATAATCTCTGCCTTAATCTTCACCTCATTATTATTCACTGTTCGGATGAAGAGCGGATGACGAGGGAAATAGAGTTTGGAATCTGTTACGATGAGATTGACATCACGATAGAGACCGCCACCCGTATACCAACGGGAATTATTAGGGTTACGAGTATCTGCCTTGACAGCTATCTCGTTCACCTGTCCCCATTTCAGGAGTTTACTCAGGTCAACATCGAAGCCCAGATAACCATAATCGGTACCACCGATGCGCTGACCATTGAGATAGACATCGCCCACAAGCATGATACCCTGCAGGTCGAGCATGATACGCTTGCCCTTCCACTCCTCCTTAGGAGTGAGTTCATAGCGGTACCAACCGATGCCCATCTCCTTGAATCCACGAGGGCTCAATCGGCTGCGCACATTGCTGCCTGCATCACTATTGTCAGGACGCTCGCTGGCATCAGGAGCCACCCAATCCTGTGAGATTTGGAAATCGTGAGGAAGATTCACCACCTGTCCATCACTTTGCAAGGCACTCTTGAGCTTGCTCACCTCGCCGACATCTCCACGATGGAACATCCATCCACGGTCGATATTGATTGTATCTCGTACCGCAGCCTGCATAGACAGAGGCAATGAAGCCCCTGCCAGCAGCAGCGATGCAAATAGTATTTTCGAATGATTCATTCTTAATTTTTAATTATTAATTCTTAATTTTTAATTCCCATCAGGCTTGGTTATATCTTGCTTCACCGATGGATACCAAACAAACTTGTTGAAATCATCAGGTTCTGCTGGATTGTAGTCCTTCCATTCAGGGCGTAAAGATTTCACCAAAGGCAGATAGAGATGTTTCATTCCCATCACCACCATCTTAGCCACCTCATAGGCACCGTACGGATTGAAGTGCGTATTGTCTTCCAAAGCCTTTGTTTGGTTTGGGAACGTATTGGCTGGGTAATGCACAAGTGCCCTTTTGCTATCCTCATATCCGAGAGTCTCGAAGAAAGTACGAGTCATATCGTGCAACTCTATGACTGGTATCCCTTCTCTCTTAGCTACCGCTCTCATCGCATCTGGATACTCTCCATGAGTTTCCTGTATCTTAGAATGAGTTTTCTCATCAAAACGACGACGCTGAGTTGGGGTCACGAAGATGATATTGCCTTCCTTCTCACGCACCTCATCAATAAATTTCTTCAGATTGAAAGAGAAATTGTACCAAGCTCCACTACCCGCATATTTCTCCTTTTGGTCATTATGTCCGAACTCGCAGACAACGTAATCCCCTTTCTTCATCATTGCCAACACCTTGGCAAGACGATTGGAAGCCAAGAAAGAGCCTGCTGTCAAGCCGCTCTCCGCATGATTGGAGATGGCTACCCCTGGTCCAAACCAACGAGTAATCATCTGCCCCCATGAAGCGTATGGCTCGGTAAACTGGTCAACTACGGTAGAATTGCCACAGAGGAAAACTGTAGTGGTCTCTGGCGAAGCAGGCTCTACCTTGATGCTCTTCACTGTTGGGGCCGCACCCGTAAATTCCAAGGTCAACTTCTCGTCCCATGTGAAGTAGTCCTTCTCACGAGGCTTGATTCTCACGTTCATTTTTTCGTCGATGTAAGGGCTGCGCTTATTCACGACGAAAGAATAAGTTTTGAACTCCCCCTTCTTGGTAGCGACCTCATCGAGCATCAACCTGCGATTCTCTGCACGAACCACCGTCTTTCCAGCCTTCTTCTTCGAGCCAAGCACCACAGTAACCTTATAATTACCATCCGCCACTTTCATTGAATAAAAAAACGGAGCATTGCTATTTGCCTTGGGCGCAGACACGATGTCATAACCCTTGCCATTCTCTGCCGAATAAGCAGGCTGAGCCTTGGTCATGTCTATATCAAAACTCTGTGCATTGACAGCCATAGAGGACATCAATGTCAATAGACTAGTAAATAAGAGATGTTTTGTTGTCATATTGTTTGTTGTTTATGAATTCTCATTAGTTGTTTCTAATTTCTGCTGCAAAATTACCTCAAAAATGTCAAAATCAGTCTTGCTTTTTGTCCTACTAATATAAATATTGTTCACAATCTTCATTTTTGTACCATTTTTCATGGTTAATCGTTATGGAATCTTAAGTTTTGTACATTAGTCCTAGTATCATGAATCATATACCAACTTTTTACATTTTTGATTTGTATCTAGATCTGCCATCTTTAGTCTCTCTACGTGCGCACGTGAAAATTATTTTTTTTGAAAGAAAAGTATCAAAGTCTCATTTTTAGTAAGAACAAACACTTTATCTATCTGATGTAAAAGTATTTACAACCAATGAGACTTCTCTGTAAAACAGCCGAGAAGTCTCATTTCTATTATATCTCTATTTATCAAATAGTTATATCATATTTTTAATTCAAAAATGAGACTTTGATACTTTTTTAGTAAAAAAAACATTCTTCGTGCAAGGACTGATACCATCCATCATTTCACATGAAAGATTGCCTTGTCTGTCTTTATCTCCTCATCATAAAACTCTACGGCACTATCATTCACCTTAGGGTGATGCGTCTTCAAGAGTTTGATTATCTCAGCTCCAGCCCAGATTACAGGACCATACGCCTTGTCGTTGACCCAACCTTGATTGATGGCATGAGCCATGCAATAGGCATAAATGGCGGTGGCAGAAGTTTCCTCGTACGTGTCGGGACGATCCAACAATTGGTGCCAAAAGCCAGAAGTGCCTTGTCGGGCAGCAACACCATCTATCAGCTTGCAAAGCAAGTCCAAGATTTCTTGTCTGTCGGGATGATTAGCAGGCAACACATCCAGCACCTCGCACATAGTTAGCATAGCCCATCCGTTGGCACGAGCCCATGGATAGAAACGATGCGGATTCATCGCTTCCGCCCATCCATGCCAAGGTTGGGATGCCCATAAACATATCATCCAACCAAACGGAGTTCTTCTGAGGGAAATCCCTGCAAAATGTGCCATCCGACAATTTAGCCTGCTTATTGATTACACAATCCGACAAACGCTTGATCAAATCCGACAAGCGGAAAGAGGAATCATGTTCCATCGCCTTGATCATGGCACAGCACAATGCGCCTGAATCATCCAAGGAGTGTGGAGCCAAAAGGCGATTCATTTGCTTGTCATAGCATACCAACTTGTAGTTGCCTTTCTTGATGCCACTATGCTCATTGATATGTTTATAGTTGAGAACTCGGTGCATCGTCTGCTCTACACCTTCCACCTTAGGAATCCCATACTCAACAGTTCTATCCTTTGCATACATTTGCAAAGAAGACACTTGGACTGTCAGCCCTGTTGCCAAAATCAAAAGCAAAACTTTTTTCTTCATTTTGTTCTATCGCTATTTT
>CAVKNU010000180.1:0-4992 GCA_963657465.1 Lachnospiraceae bacterium | reverse complement strand
CTCCACTGGCATCTGCTGGTGGAGGGCTAAACCTCATATGCTTGTTTGGAATATGGGGTGGATACCGAATACTTACGAAACTTCAGATTTCTACCAATATCTGTGGCGAGAAGTTGAAGAACTGTGGCTATCAGTTTAAGTGGACTTTCGAGGAGGCACTGGAGGACTGGTTTGAGGATAATGAAAAACAAGGGCTGAAATAATGATGTTTGGGTGATAGACAAATGTTCTCACTTGGGTGGCAACATCTATTGTGGGAACATCAAATTAGCGTTAAAAAAATCGAAAAGTTTGGCTTATTGTAGGATTTGTCGTATTTTTGTAAGATAAAGTTGAGAATAAATGAAGATTAATATTGTAATTCCTTGCTATAATGAGCAGGAGGTCTTGCCAAAAACACTGGAAGTGTTGGGTGTTTTGATTGCTCGAATCAAGAAAGAGACGAATGCTGAGGCCCAACTCTTGTTGGTGGATGATGGTAGTCGTGATGCAACTTGGCAACTCATCAAGCAGGCTGCCGAGAAGCATCCTTATGTGAGTGGTATCAAGCTCTCTCACAATCGAGGTCATCAGAATGCGCTTTGGGCAGGCATGGAGGCTTCCATTGATCGATGTGATGCCATGGTGAGCATTGATGCCGATTTGCAAGATGATGAGAATGTCATCGTCGATATGGTGCGCCAAGTGCAGGAGGGCAAGGATATAATCTATGGTGTGCGCAAGGAACGTAAGACGGATACTTTCTTCAAGCGTTTCACTGCCCAGGCTTTTTATCGCTTGATGAAGAGCGTGGATAAGGAGGTGGTGTATAACCATGCCGACTTCCGCATGATGACCAATCGCACCCTGAAAGCCTTGATGCAATATCCTGAGCGCAATCTCTTTCTTCGTGCCATTGTGCGAGAATTGGGCTTCCGTGAGGGATTTGTGTATTATGACCGAAAGGCTCGTGAGGCTGGTGAATCGAAATATCCTTTCACCAAGATGCTTAGTTTCAGTATCGATGGTATCACTTCTTTCTCTGTAGCCCCACTGAAGTTTATTACTTTCATCGGTTTGATGATGACGCTCATAGCCATTGCCATGATAATCTTTGCCTTGGTGGAGCATTTCGAGGGAAAGACTATACAAGGCTGGACTTCCATGTTGGTGTCGCTCTGGTTTATTGGTGGCATCGTGACCACGGGTGTAGGCATTACGGGTGTTTATATCGGTAAGATTTATACAGAGGTAAAACGCCGTCCTCGTTATTTCATAGAGGAGCGGGTATAATAAAACTAAAAATGGCATTGAAGAAAAAACTTCAATGCCATTTTTTATTGCTTGTTATTGACAAAATGCAAGATTTGGTGTGGTCTTTATGAAACGGTAGAAGCCCACAGGACTGTGCCATTCCACGGTTTTCTTCACTTCCCACACTTTCTCAAATTGATAATCCTTTCCATATTTCTCTTGGAAGGCAGGCATATCCGATTCTGGTATCATCAGCACACCATCGGATGGCAATGTCTTCTCAAACTGCTGTATCTTGTCGCCTAGGTAGAAGTTGAGGCTGAAGAAGTGCAGCATGTCGATTGATATGTAGGAGTAGAGCTTGTTGGTATCAAACTTCTTTTCGATGACAGGAGCCAACTGCTTGTCTGCCTTGGTATTGAGTACGGCTGGCTGCAGTACGGAGTCGAGCATCAAGAAGAGACTGATGATGATGGTAAGGGTGTAGCCCACGATGTTGTTGGTATTTTTTGCCTTTAGTGCCTTAAAGACACTATAAATACTAAAGAGGCACAACACGCTGATTCCACAGTCTATTCCTCCTAATAGTCCTTGCGGAGCTACTTCCAGTGCATGGAGCATGGCGATATTGTCGGCAGCATGCTTGCCATGGAAAATGGTATCAGGCAACAAGCCTGAGTAAATGAAGATTCGTGCCACGAGAAGGATGATAGCAAGACTTGCTATCACTCCTGCGTAAGTCTTCAATGCCCCCACCTTCTCTTTCATCATCCATACGATGTATTCGGCGATGAGGTATGCCATGAATGGATAGCAAGGCAAGAGATACACGCTGCGCTTGCTCTTCGGGATGCAGTAGAAGAAGAGTACGAGCAGGAAGGCAAGCCAAACGAATGTTTGCAGTGGGTCGGCTTGTTTCACAGCCTGCACAAACTTGCTTTTCGAGAATTGCTTCCAAGGCAAGATGAAGAGCGAGAACAACAATAGGAGGGTGTAAGGCAACCATCCGGCGATGAGGGTAACCAAATTATACCAAGCAGGATTCTCGTGCGATTCATAGGTCATCTTGCCCATGATGCGTCCGAAGTTCTCTTCCATCACAAGGTCGAGGAAAGCCTGCCCTCCTTCTTGATAGGCGGCATAATACCATGCCAAAGGCAGAATCAGTGAGAGAATGGCAGTCAACCCCATGCGCCATACGATGCCCCAGAAGTTTTCTCTGCGCACCAACATGAACACGCCCATAACGAAGCAAGGCAGGATAATGCCGATAGGTCCCTTGGTCAAGGTACCCGTACTCATGCAGAGGATGGCAAGCCAAGGCAATGAATGCTTCCCTTTCTCCCACCAGCGATACAAGAGATACATGGCTCCCACGATGCAAGCCGTGAGTACCATATCTACACGACAGTTCATGCCCGCTCTATGTACCTCGAAGCAGGTGAGGGTGAGCACGGCGGCGATGAATGCCACTTGCTTGTTCTTGCGCTTGCTGAAGAAGACGAAGCCTGAGAGAGTCATCAATATCAAGGCTATAGCCGACGGCAGTCGAGAGGTGTATTCGCTCACATGCCCACTTATCAATGAGCAGAGAGCGATGCACCAATGGAAGAATGGTGGTTTATAAGGAATGTCGCCTCCATTGTTGATAGGCAATATCCTGTTGCCATGTTCGAGCATGGTATAGGCCACCACTGCCTCACGAGGTTCTCCCTTCGAATTGAAGTCTGTGAGTCCCAGGAAAGGAATCATCATCACTATCGCCAATGCCATGACTAGCATCTGCGTCTTCTTGTTTGATATGTTCATACAGCTTATTTTGTTTATGGCATTTCTGCCTTATGTTATAATTCGACTGCAAAATTACAATAATAATCTGTATAAATATGGAAGAATCCTTAAAAATCTGCTTAATAATGGAAAGAACTACCTCCCAAGAACTCTCTCAGTAGCGAAGTTGGCGGCAGATTGTTGTATGGGATGCCCTTGAAGTACTTCAGGAATTTCAGCAGTCGATAGGCTTCTGAATACTCCTCGCAGTTCTCTGGCACTTGCTGTAAGAGTGGCTCGGCTTGCATCTTGATGACCGCAAGCTCGTAGAGCATGGCAGAGTTAAACATGGCATCGGCATTCTCCTGGAATGGGAATATCCATTTGTTTTCGCCTGCACGCACGGATGGCCAACGATGGATGGTCTCTTGAGCCGATACACCTCTGTACTTGTAGTCGCGAATGATGCGACGCAAGAGTCGGTTGTCGGTGGTAGGGATATAATTGTGGTTATCGAGCAGGATGGTGGTCAATGCAGAAGCATATACACGGAAGATTTGCTCGTCAGGAATGTGCGAGGTCAACTCTGGGTTGAGGGCATGGATGCCTTCCACTACGAGTACATTGTTCGGACTCATCTTCAGTGTCTTGCCACTCTTCTTGCTCTTGCCAGTCTGGAAGTCATATTTTGGCAACTCCACTTCCTCACCTCGGAAGAGGGCATTGAACTGGTCGTTAATTAGGTCGAGGTCGAGTGCATAGATGCTCTCATAGTCGTATTCACCATTCTCATCTTTCGGGGTTTTCTCTCGGTCCACGAAATAGTCGTCGAGTGAGATTTGCAAAGGTTTGAGGCCGTTGACGGCGAGTTGGATAGAGAGTCGCTTGCAGGTAGTGGTCTTACCTGAGGAAGAAGGACCAGCCAACAACACGAGCTTCACCCCTTTTCGGTTGGCTATCTCTTCGGCTATCTTGGCAATCTTCTTTTCTTGCAGTGCTTCGCTGATGTTGATGATGTCGGTGGTGAATCCTGCCTCCACGGCAGCATTGAAGTCACCCACAGTGCGGATGCCGATGATGTCTTGCCAGCGATGATGCTCCTTGAATATCTCAAACATCTTGTCTTGGCGGGTTAGTTCGCCCAGCTCGTCAGGGTTCTTCAGTGAAGGGATGCGCAGCAACATGCCGTCATAGTACTTCTCCAGTCCGAAGAGATAGAGCTGTGAGGTATTGGTGAGCAAGGTGCCGTAATAGAAATCCACATAATCACCTATTTTATAATAGGTAGTATAGAGCGAGCCGGAAGTCTTTAGGAGTTTCACCTTTTCCACGTCACCTTTCTCTTGGAAGAGGGTGATAGCCTCGTCAGTAGGTACGGTGTATCGGCAGATAGGCAGGTGGTCGGCGATGATGGTCTCCATGCGGCGGCGAATCATGTTCACATCTTCATCGGTCAATGGACGGTCGAGACGCACATCCACATAGAATCCATTCGACACAGGAATGTCGATGATTACGTCAGGGCTACTTGGATAGACATCTTTCACAGCCTTGCAGAGTACGAAGAATAGGGTGCGGGTGTAGGCACGTGAACCAGAAGAGGAATACATGTCAAGAAACTCCACATCTTTGTTGTTATACACACGATAATGCATGCCTTCCACCTTGTTATTTACCTTCGCCGATACTGGTCCATGGGTCATTTTGAGGTCAAATGCAGAAAAAATATCAGAAAGTGTGCTTCCGATTGCTGCTTTTTGAGATTTTTTATTATTTTTGCAACGGATTTGTATCATCTGTTTCATTTGCGTTAAGTTTATGTTACACGGTTAGACAATCTGTTCGCCCTCAGAGCTGCCTCGAAGAGAGAATCTGCTTACTATCGGGTAAAGATACGAAGAATTTCGTTAGCTTGTATTTTTTGACAACATAAATTAAGTTATAATATGTCGATTTGGATATTTTTTAGGCTTATCGGAGCACTCGCCT
>CAVKNU010000179.1:0-5007 GCA_963657465.1 Lachnospiraceae bacterium | reverse complement strand
TCTTATCCAAGTCTTTTAGAAATTGGTTCGAGAACAGAACGCTTAGGGGTACAAAGAGCTGCAAATCGAAAGATTTGTAGCTCTTTTTTATTTATTACGATCAATTATCGCAAACGTTTTCGGTATTAAAACGGCTTTATTCTTTGGTAATATAAGATATTATGCCTATTTTTGCATTAATAATCAGCAATAGCTATTCAATAACCCAATAAAACCAAAATTATTAATGAAGAAATTATTTTGTATCGTATGCGCCTGCTTGATGGTTCTTGGCTCACAAGCGGCAAGCACAGACAAGTATGATGCTCTCTATGAGAACTTACCGTTCCAAATGGAGAAAGTAACCCGCCCCTCTTTTCCTGAATACCAAGTCAATCTTAAAGACTTTGGAGCCATCGGTGACGGCTCTTCACTCTGTACCGAAGCTTTTCAAAAAGCTATTGAGACTTTGACTCAAAAAGGAGGTGGAACTCTCATTGTACCACAGGGCGTATGGTTTACAGGCCCCATTACCTTGAAAAGTAATATTAACTTGCATATAGAAAAAGGTGGTATTATCCTTTTCTCCGCTGATATCAATCTCTATCCGCTCGTAGAAACTTCTTTTGAGGGACTTGATACCCGCCGTTGCCAATCTCCCATCTCAGGGAAGAACTTAGTAAATGTAGCCATCACAGGGCAGGGAGCTATCGACGGAAATGGCGACTATTGGCGCCCACTGAAGAGGCAAAAAGTGACCGAGGCCCAATGGAAACAGATGACTTCTCGTGGAGGAGCTTTCAAAAACCCTAATTATTGGTTTCCTTCAGAAGCCGCTCTCAAAGCTGATGCCAAAGGTGCCGGCATGAATGTACCTCTCGGAATCACCACAGAAGAAGGATGGAATGAGGTAAAAGATTATCTTCGTCCGGTAATGGTAAGTCTCATCAATTGTAAGAATGTTTGGCTCAACGGTGTTATCTTCCAGAATTCTCCTGCTTGGAACATCCATCCATTGATGTGTGAGAACGTGCTCATCGAGGACGTATTAGTACGCAATCCTTCCTTTGCACAAAACGGTGATGGACTCGATTTGGAATCTTGCAAGAACTCACTCATCGTCAACTCTACTTTCGATGTAGGTGATGATGGTATTTGTATCAAGAGTGGCAAGGACGCAGATGGAAGAAAGCGTGGCATCCCTTGCGAAAACGTAATTGTAGATGGCTGCACGGTATTCAAAGGCCATGGCGGTTTCGTTGTAGGTAGTGAGATGAGCGGTGGTGTGAAGAACGTAATGGTAACCAACTGCCAGTTCCTCGGTACCGATGTCGGTTTGCGTTTCAAGAGTACACGTGGGCGTGGCGGTATCGTAGAGAACATTTATATTAAGGATATGTCTATGTTCGACATCCAGACAGATGTTATTACCTTCGACCTCTATTATGGTGGCAAGTCTGCCGTAGAAGTACTCAACGATGGCGACGAAGCAAAGAACCAGAAGGTGGAGAAGTTTAAGGTGGACGAGACCACCCCAGTTTTCCGCAACATCGACATCAATCATGTTATCTGTCGCACGGCTCGTCGTGCTGCTTACTTCAATGGTTTGCCAGAGATGCCTGTACAGAACATCAGCATCAAAGACATGGAAGTAAACAATGCTGAACAAGGAATTGTTATCAATCGCACAGAGGGCGTGAAACTTGAAAACATCAAGGTTTCTGCCAAGACACATACCTTTGATGCAAAGAACTCAAAGAATGTAAGTGTAAATGGTAAAACTTACAAAAAGATAGATGAAAAGGGAATCACCCTTGACTTCTAATAATCATAAAAACAAGAAGAGGCAGTTAGAACAATCCTAACTGCCTTTTCTGTTTACTTTTTATACTTATATCGACTATTTCCACCATTACTCCTTGAAGTCAATAGAAAGTTCTCCTGTTCCTAAGAGATTATAACTCATGCGATGATAAGGGGTCGTGCCGTACTCCTTAATGGCTGCACGATGCTTCTTCGTGGGATAGCCCTTGTTGCTCTTCCAGTCGTACTGCGGATACTCCTCGGCTAACTTATCCATATAATCATCACGATAGGTCTTGGCAAGAATGCTGGCTGCAGCTATGGCTAGGTATTTGCCATCACCCTTTACTATCGTGGTGTATGGTAAGTCCTTGTAAGGTTTGAAGCGGTTTCCATCGACGATGACTGCCTCGGGACGCACCTCTAGCTGGTCAAGGGCACGATGCATAGCAAGAATGCTCGCATTCAAGATGTTTATCTTGTCGATTTCTTCGGGCGTAACGATGCCTACAGCCCACGCTACGGCATCACGCTCTATCTGCTCACGCAATGCCTTGCGCTTCTTATCTGTAAGCTTCTTGCTATCGTTGAGATCTGGGTTCTGATAATTGGGAGGGAGAATGACGGCGGCGGCATAGACACTGCCCGCCAAACAACCTCTGCCAGCCTCGTCGCAGCCAGCCTCAATCATATCCTTGTAATAATGACTTTCTAGCATATCTATCAATTTCTTTCGAATTCATCGAGTTATCCCCACTCTTTAAAACATCTGAGCCACACGCTTAACACCAGCGACCAATGCATCAACCTCTTCCTTGGTGTTATATAAGGCAAAGCTGGCACGTACCGTGCCTAGAATGCCATAGCGGTCCATCAATGGTTGAGCACAATGATGACCTGTGCGAACAGCAATACCGAGACGGTCGAGAAGCGTGCCCATATCCATGTGATGAATGTCGCCTACGAGGAAGCTAACGACGGCATCCTTGCCTTCTTGTTCGCCAAAAAGCCTGATTCCATCGATGGTTCGCATCTGCTCCATACAGTATCTTGTAAGTTCTTGCTCATGCTGGGCGATGTTGTCCATACCGAGAGCTGAGACGTAATCGATAGCTTTGGCAAGTCCGTGGGTAGCCACATAATCTGGAGTTCCTGCCTCAAACTTGAATGGCAACTTCTCGAAGGTTGTCTTCTCAAAGCTTACGCTCTCTATCATCTCACCACCACCTTGATATGGAGGCATCTTGTCGAGCCATTCCTCCTTACCATAAAGCACGCCAATACCCGTAGGACCATATATCTTATGACCGCTGAAAGCGAAGAACTCGCAATCCAAGTCCTGCACATCTACCTTGAAGTGAGGAGTGCTCTGCGCACCATCCACCATCACAGGCACACCGTGCTCGTGAGCTATCTTTATCATCTCCTTCACAGGATTCACCGTACCAAGCACATTGCTTACCTGCGTAACGCTGACGATCTTGGTGCGTTCCGTGAATAAATTGGCGAATTCATCGAGGTTTATCTCTCCCTTGTCATTGAAAGGAATCACACGGATGGCGATGCCTTTCTTGGCTGCTTGCAACTGCCAAGGCACGATATTCGAGTGGTGTTCCATACCTGAAATGATAACCTCATCGCCCTCGCCCATAAACTCATCGCAGAACGATGAAACCACGAGATTTAGGCTCTCGGTTGTACCACGGGTAAAGATGATTTCCTCTGTCTTAGGGGCATTGATAAACTTGCGCACAGTCTCTCGGGCTGCCTCATGAAGGTCGGTAGCCTGCTGAGAGAGGTAATGCACACCACGATGCACGTTGGCATTGACATTGAGATACTCGTCACGCATCGCATCCAGCACACAGAGAGGTTTCTGGGTGGTAGCGGCATTATCCAAATACACCAATGGCTTATCATCATATACCGTTCTCGATAAAATCGGGAAATCTGCTCTTACTTTATTTATATCATACATAATCCTAAGACTTTCTATAATTGATTAGACAAAAGACGCTCCCTAGAAAGGAGCGCTTTTGATATTGTTTTACTTACAGAGTTTGCAACCTTCACATTTATTCAGCTCTCCACGGAATCGTTTCTCTACGAGATGATGGAGGCGGTCACGCAATGGTTCCAACTCCATTTTGTCGATGACTTCATTGATAAATGCAAATTGGAGGAGCAGTTTTGCCTCCTCACGGCTCACACCACGCTGCTGCATATAGAAGAGAGCAGCATCATTGAGCTGACCTACCGTACTACCATGGGCACACTTCACATCGTCTGCATAGATTTCCAACATAGGCTGGGTAAACATACGAGCGGTCTTGGTGGCGCAAAGATTCTGGTTGGTCTCCTGTGATGTTGTCTTTTGAGCACCATGACGAACCAGTACACGGCCAGCGAATGCTCCACGAGCCTCGTCATCGAGCACATACTTATAAAGTTCGTTGCTGGTGCAATGACCTACCTGATGGTCGATGAGTGTATTGTTATCTACCACCTGATTCTTGTCGGCAATCACACAACCATTGCAGAAGCACTCTGCTCCCTCGCCCTTGAATACGAGGTCGAGACGGTTGCGAGTGATACCATTATGAAGGGTAATCACATTATGTTTTACACGGCTGTTTGCCTGCTGCTCGATATAAACATTGCTTACACGGCGGTTCTTGATATGAGTTTCCTCCAAGCAATAGAGGTCTAAGCTGGCATTCTCGCCAACGAAAGCCTCGATAACCTGGGTAGCAAGGAAGTTCTTGTCATCTGCTGCATGGTCGCAGAAGAGGAATTTTGCCTCTGCACCTTGCTCCAAGATGAGAAGCACACGACGATTCACCATCAAATCGACATCCGAACGAAGAATGTTGATAACCTGAATGGCACGCTCCACCTTGGTGTTCTTTGGCACGTAAACGAGCAAGCCATCCTGAGCCAACATCGTATTGAGAGCGGTAATGCCATCCTCATCGGTTTTGGCGATTTTACCGTAATATTTCTCGATGAATTCGGGCTTTTCTGCGGCTACCTTGCTCAATGAGTCAACGATAACGCCCTCTGGCAACTCCACCTTTGGCAATGCCTTGCTATAGAAGCTATCGTTTACTACGAAGTAGAGCGAAGTGCTCAGATTAGGCACATCGCAACGGAAAGCCTCGTATGGATCTACAGGAATTTCGAGACGATTCAAGTTCAAGCCATAGTTTGGCTCGAAGATGGCGT
>CAVKNU010000178.1:0-5019 GCA_963657465.1 Lachnospiraceae bacterium | reverse complement strand
AAAAAGAAGAGATCTTTAGCAAGTACGGAAAGTCTAACTCTGATACTGGTTCAGCAGAGAGCCAGATAGCATTGTTCTCATACCGTATTGCTCATTTGACGGAACATGTTAAGCAGAACCGTAAAGATTATACTACAACACGTGCCTTGACACAGCTTGTAGGAAAGCGTCGCGCATTGCTCGATTACTTGTACGACCGCGATATCAATCGCTACCGTGCTATCATCAAGGCCCTCGGTCTTCGTAAGTAATCTCAGAGCAGTTTGCTTAAAAGAACAAAACCTCTCATCATTCCTCAGGAATGGCGAGAGGTTTTTTATCTATGCATATAACCTAAACAATATTATTTTAGTATTTCCTTGAGCGGTTTCATCACGAAATCACGTTCCTCCATCAAGGGATGAGGCACTTTCAAGTCTGGCTCATCTATCTTGAGGTCATCAATCATGAGAATGTCGATGTCGATGATGCGGTCATGATACTCTCCGTTCTCTGACTTCAAGGTACGTCCCATCTCTTTCTCAATGCTTTGCGCCGCTTCCAGAAGTTGTCGAGGAGCCAATGAGGTGCGAACCAACACACATGCATTGATAAAGTCATTAGGTGACGAGAATCCCCAAGGTTTGGTTTCGTAAAGAGCAGACTGGCGCTCTACGACACCAATCTGCTCTCCTATTTTTTCTATCGCCTCACGAATATTGCGCTTACGATTGCCCAAATTCGTACCAAGGCTCAAATATACTTGATACATTATAAATACAAGTGCTGCATATTAATCATTCATAATCAACAAGGAGTCGCCAAAGCAACCAAACATATAGCCATTCTTAACAGCCTTCTTGTATGCCTCCATCACTAAGTCGTAGCCACCAAAGGCAGCTGTGCTCATCAAGAGTGTAGATTCAGGATGATAGAAGTTGGCAACCATACAGTCTGCCAATCCAAAATCATATGGAGGGAAAATAAACTTGTTGGTCCAACCATCAAACTCCTTCAACATACCATCGGTACCAACAGCAGACTCCGTTGCCTTCACAACACTTGTACCAATAGCACACACATGATGCCCCTCCAACTTGGTTTTATTCACCAACTCGCAGGCCTCTTTGTCGATAATCATTTGCTCTGAGTCCATCTTATGCTTGGTCAAATCCTCCACCTCTATCTCATGGAAATTGCCTAGTCCACAATGCAAGGTAATAAAAGCAGAATTGATACCGTAAATCTCCATACGTTTCATCAACTCACGAGAGAAATGGAGACCTGTAGCAGGAGCTGTAACTGCACCTTCCTTGTCTGCAAACACACATTGGAAGTCTTCCATGTCATCCTCTGTGGCATGGTGATTTTCACGCTTGTCAATAATGTAGCGTGGCAATGGAGCCTCACCAAGCGCAAAGAGAGAGCGCTTGAACACATCATGCTGACCGTCTTCATCATAAAGGAAGCGAAGGGTACGCCCACGACTGGTTGTATTGTCTATTACCTCTGCAACCATTTCGTTGACATCATCGAAGAACAATTTGTTTCCAATGCGAATCTTACGAGCAGGCTCTACCAACACATCCCAAAGGCGCATCTCTGCATTCAACTCACGAAGCAAGAATACTTCAATCTTTGCATCTGTCTTCTCCTTTGTACCATAAAGACGAGCAGGAAAAACCTTCGTATCGTTGAAGATAAAAGTATCGCCTTCACCAAAGAAGTCAACAACATCACGGAATTCCAAGAATTGACCTTCCATTGGCTTCCCATCAGCATCTTTCTTATACATATCAATGGTTTCCGACTTCTTATGAAGAACCATCAGTCGGGATTCGTCACGACGAGTCACCTCGAACGTACGCTCCTCACCTGTAGAAGTTTTGATGGTACGCTTTGTCTTGTGTGGATAAAGTGCCACTTGTGCCTCTGGCAATTTGAAGTTAAATTGTGATAGTTTCATTATTATATATTTCTCCTTTCTAGTTATTTGTATATTCTTCTATTTCTTGTGCATCAAGCCATTCTTCGAAATGATCATAGTTGATACAATTCTCTACCGAAAAACTTCCCGCCTTGGTGCGACGGAGCGCTGTAAGATGTGCTCCACTTTGAAGTGCTCTGCCAATATCACGAGCCAACGAACGAATATAGGTTCCCTTACCACACACCACACGAATGCTCGCAGTCTTCTTCTCATCATCATAGTCGGTCAGTTCGATTTCGTCTATTCTCACCGTCTTAGGTTTCAACTGCACATCCTCACCCGCTCTACGTAATGCGTATGCCCGATCACCATTCACCTTGACAGCACTATAGGTAGGAGGGACTTGTTGAATCTCGCCCACAAATTGTTTGAGCACCTCTTCCACTAATTCACGAGTAATGTGTTCGGTAGGGAAGATTTCATTGACAGGATGTTCCAAGTCATAGCTCGCAGTAGTAGCCCCAAGTTGCAAGGTTGCTGTATATTCCTTGGTATGCGTCTGCAATTGCTCTATTTCCTTGGTCTTCTTACCCGTGCAAAGAACCAATACGCCCGTAGCAAGTGGATCAAGGGTACCAGCATGACCTATCTTCACCCTATGACCAAGCTTGTGTGACAATAAATATCTTACATGAGCCAAAGCCTTAAAGCTTGAAATGCGATAAGGCTTGTCTATGGCTATAATTTCTCCTTGTTGAAAATTCATAAATATGTTGTTGTGTTATGAACAGCACAAAGCTATAATGCCGACGATAGCACAATAGATTGCGAAATAAATGAGCTTGCACTTCTTGACCAACGAAATCATCCACTTGCAAGCAAAGCAACCACTGATGAAAGCGGCGATGAAGCCTACGATGAGAGATACGGTTGGGATCGGTGTCTCTGCCGCATGGGTAGCGAGATACTCCTGCGATGGAGCGAAGATGTGCTTGAAGTCGAGCAACGCCTCACCCAAGATTGGAGGAATCACCATCAAGAATGAGAACTGAGCCAATGTCTTCTTGCTATTACCAAGGAGCAAGCCAGTGGCAATAGTAGAACCTGAACGTGAGAGACCTGGCAACACAGCCACAGCCTGTGCGATACCGATAATGAAGGCATGGAGTGGAGAGATATGCTCCTTCTCCTTTGGATGATAGAAGTGGGTCAAGGTGAGGAGAGCCGCCGTAACAAGCAAGCAAACACCTACCACCATAATCACATTTCCAGCGAAGATTGCCTCAATCTGATCCTTGAAGAAGAGACCAACGACACCCACAGGTATCATAGAGATGATGATGTTGAGCACATACTTCTGCTCATCGTTCATGCCGTCGTTCCAACGGAACAATCCCTTGAATATCCAACTGATTTCCTTCCAGAGGATAACGAGTGTACTCAATACGGTTGCCACGTGTACCACGATGTCGAAGGTAAGACCACTTGCCTCAGCCTCAGGGCCGAGCAACACCTTACCAATCTCCAAGTGACCGCTACTACTTACTGGTAAATATTCCGTAAGACCCTGAATGAGGCCTAATATCAAAGCTTGTAACCAATCCATTATTCTGCGTCTTTAGGTTTACGGATGACAGCATAAATGATTGACAAGAACCCTATCATTGTTACAGTTGGTGCAATGACGATACGACGCGTGCTGAAAATCTCCGCATCGAATGTATTTTCCGTAGAACTACCACCACTCATCAAGATAAAACCGATAATAACAATGGCCATACCGATAGCCAACAAGATGAAATTGACTTTATCGAATGCTAAATTTTTCTTATCCATAACCTAATTATATATAATGTTTAATTTCGTAGTTTCTATTTTTTAAATCTTATACAAATCACCAGCTTTCATCTTCAAGAATTTATTCACTGAGATGCTAGCACAAAATGCGGTAATCAATATACCAAACAAGAAAACGGATCCACCTGTAATCGCCAAATCTTGCCAACCTAAGACGGTTATCAGTTCTGGCTCATGAAGGTACCATGCATACAAACAACCAGCCAAGAAACCATCTGCCACGATCGCTGCAATAAGACCTATCGCAACGGCTCTCCATACGAATGGTCGGCGAATAAATCCCCAGGAAGCTCCTACCAATTTCATCGTATGAATAGAGAAACGACGGGCATAGATGCCCAATCTCACCGTATTGTTGATAAGCGAAAAAGAGATGAAGGTAAGCAGCACTGCCACTATCAACAAACCAATACTGATTTTAGCCAAGGAATTGTTGACTTGCTCTATCAAATCGTGCTGATAAGAAACCTCCGTCACACGTGGATAACTCTTCAACTCCTTAGCAATCCATTTCAAAGAGTCGTTATTGGCATAATCCGCCTTAGCAGTCACCTCTATCGATGGTTGGAAAGGATTTACACCGGCAAACTCGCGAGGATCCGTGCCCAAATCACGAGTAGCTTCCTTCAAAGCCTCTTCCTTTGTGATAAAATTCAAACTCTTCACGTAAGGTCTAGCTTGCAAGCGTTTACACATTTGCAATCCTTCAGGATTGGTCATATCTTGCTCCAACATGACTGAGACTACAAGATTCTCCTTGACATACGAAGAGAGGTTCCGTCCAACAAGAACGGAAAAGATAACCAAACCTAACAAAATGAGTACCATGGCGGTACTTATGCATAGAGTAACGACCTGCAATCCTCGATGATTGCTGGCTTTATATTGTTTCTTTCTCATTTTCAAAAGAGTATAATATCCCAATTTTGGTGCAAAGTAACAAAAAAATAAGCAAAGAAACGAACGTTTAACAAGCATTAACAACAAAAGGGCTGACCTCACGGTCTGCCCTTTCTCATACAGAGTAAAATTCAAATAGGTATGACTTTAAATTTTACTTTAATTATATTTAGTATTAACTAAAAATATTTTTATAACTAATCAAACTTATAGTTTGGTGATGACACCCTTCTCTGAACTCTCCAAGAAATGGATGATGTTCTGAACCTCTGGACCATCAGGCACCTGATCCTTGATCTGGTTGATGGCATCGAAGAGGGATGTCTGTCCGTGGAATACCAAACGATAGGCAT
>CAVKNU010000177.1:3997-5097 GCA_963657465.1 Lachnospiraceae bacterium | reverse complement strand
GCATCGCCAAGGAGCGTGTTGAGGTGGTTGCCCTCTTGCAGCTCGTTGTGGTAATGTACCAACGAGAAGGTGAGGTCCACATGGCTAATGGTTGCCGTGGCGGAGAAGGTTTGCTTCCAGTCGAAGAGCGATGAAGTCGCTGTGTTTTGACGCTTAGAGTTGTAAAAGGAGAACTCTCCCTCATAACTGAAGGCACACCAAGAGGGTTGGAAGTCAATGCTTGGCTTCAGCGTATAGTTGTTGGCGGTATAGTTGATAGCCTTGCCGCTGCTGTATTGCTCACCCTTGCTATAGCTGTAAGTACCTTCCAGGCGAGTCTTCAAGTGGAGGTCGTAAAAGCCCTTTGAGATGTAGAGAGAGGCACCTAGGTTGTCGCTCTTGCTGTCTTGCTTATATAAAGAGGTGTAGTAGTTGCCATCCACGATGCGAAGGTCGGAGGCGGTGTTCATCCAATATCGGCTGGCATTGACGGAGGCACTGAAGAAGAGTTCCTTGATAGGGCGCTTGTAGTCGTAGCTCAACTTGCCATAGAGGGAGCGGTTGATAGGGATGATGTCGCTCGATGTGTACCAAGAGCGATAACTGCGACGATATTGTGGCAATGCATAGTTGGTGGCACTGCCTGTGCTCGTGTTATAGCCTGCATAGAAAGTCAGCTCTCGGCGGAAGTCCAGTTTCTTGTAGAGATAGAGAAATGGAGATACGGCAAAGAGTGTCTTCTGTGGATAAGTAAATCGCTCCCAGATGAGGTCGGGAGTGAACGACATGCGGAATGTCTCGGTCTTGTATTGCCAATAAGGGGCGAATTTACCGGTAATGTTCAGGCTGTTTTTGTTGATTTTATCGGTATTTTTGGCGATGGATTCGCTGTTCTCTTGGCTTTTAACATGGATGTTGTTGAAGTCGATGCTCATGCGATACTCCTGTGTCCAGTGATAATGGTTCTTCATCCATTGCAGGGCATGGGCAGTATGCCAAAGGTTGGTGCGAAGACGATTGCGGTCGTCGTTCACATAGAGGTCGGACACACCATGATGATAATCAGCGGTACTACGCCAAGAGAGTTGACTCTTCTGAAAGACGAAGAGACGATAGATGCT
>CAVKNU010000177.1:0-3519 GCA_963657465.1 Lachnospiraceae bacterium | reverse complement strand
TATTCGGCATCATACATCATCTGCTTTTTCTTGCCAATCTGCATGATATTGATTTCGCCACCCACATGGGTAGGACTGCCCACCAATAAGTAAGGCTTGATGGTCGGCATCAATTTGTCGCGTGCGCTGTCCTTGAGGGCGATGTTCATTGCTACATTATCAGTAAAAGTCTTGTTTTGGAGAGCCTTGATAGGTTGGTCGTGCTCGATGACTTCGGCCTTTTTAACATCTTTTGCCTTGATGTTTTCCTCCAATTGGTTGTACTTGCCACCAGTCAAGTCCAGACCTTCCACGGTAAAGCGGTTGATTGGCTTGCCGTTGTAGTTGATGCGTCCATTCTTCTCAATATCGACGCCAGGCAGTTTCTTCAAAACGTCTTTTAGGGAATTGTCTCGCTCATTGGCGAAACGAGTGAGGTCGAAAGAGATGGTATCTCTACCCGTGATACGAGAGCCTTTTACTTGTACTTCCTTCAAAACAAAGGCTGTGGAAGCCATGCTGATGACGGTCTCTTTATCCGATAAAATCGCTACTTTTTGCTTCTTGTAGCCCATATAGGTAGCTTGCAGCATGTCGTGAGGTTGCTTTTCTGCAATGGATAGCGAGAAACTTCCGTCCTCCTTGGTACGAGTGAACTTCAAGGGTTTACCGTTTCTTAATAAGGTAATGCTTACGTTAGCCAAACGGTTATGTGTCAAGGAATCTTCCACGAATCCTTGAATCTCCGTTTGGGCTTGCATGCCGATGGCGAAGCAAAGCCCAAACACTAGCACCATGAGTATTCTCAAGTTTCTTTTCATCTCTCTTCTTGTCTTTCTGTTTAGCGACCGCAAAGTTATCTCGCTTTCTCGTCTTCGCCAAAGAAAGTTATTTCTAAGATATTTTTCAGCTTTTAGTATCTTGTTACTATTCTATTATTCCAGCTCGATAGGATTGAAAACATTCTTCTTGTTCATGAGTTTCTTCATGTCAAGAGGTTTTCCGTTTGCGTCCTGCACTTTCACGTTTTTGATGTTCAGACTTTCCATGACCATTCCTGGGGTAAACTTTTCCTTGGCATTCCTCAAATCCTTTTGGCTTATCTCCTCTCTTTTTGCCTTGGATATGGTGATAGGAGAAGTGGTGGACAAGGTGCTCATTCCGATGCCAGAGAAAATATATTCCTTGTTTTCATCGTATGCTTTCAGTATCAAGCCTGGGAGACCACATAGTTTCCAAGGACCTTCTTGCATCGGGATGTCTTCTGCATACCATGCATACCAAGTTCTTCCCTTGAACTTCGTCTTGGCTAACTGACAACGATAGCCAATAATTTCGGCAGTGCTATCTGGAATAATCTGCCAGTCGGGTGTTTCCACCTTTTCTGTACATTGATAGTTCTCTGTTCCCAAAGATTCTAGTTGGATAGATTTGCCCATGGCAGGATAGTTCTTGTAATAGGAGAATGGAAATCTACCACCTTTTGGCAAGTTGGAAAAATCATAGTCGCCAGCTATAGCCTTTGCTCGCATGAGGGAGTCTTTCACTTGTTTCGTTCTATCATAGAATGCTATTATCTTGTCACCGATGTCCAAACGCATTTCGCTTTCGGTATAGATATAGGGTTTGATGGATGGATTGTTCACCCATTTTCCCTCGTAGGTAATGCGATACTTGGCGTTGTCAATGTTCTCTACTTCATCACTGCCAGCACCAATTATTTTAACCGTGGTTCTGACTTGAGCTTGTGCAGTTAAACTTCCGATGGAAAGCAAGGCTGCTAGTACGAATGCAATTCTCTTCATAATTCAGTCTTTTATGTTAATCTGCTTACAAAAGTAATGAAAAACTTTCTTTCTGCAAAAAAAACAATAATATTTATATTTATTTGTCAAAGGTGCTCTTTCGAAGCCACTCTGTTATGAAGACGAATGGACTGGGGAAGGGTAAACTAAAAAGTTTAGTACCTCTATTCCAATTCAATAGGATTTCCTTTTGAGCCGCGATTAAGCGCTTTAAGCGCACCAGCTGGTAATCCTCCTTTAAATGTAAAGCCTGTTTTTCTGGCTACAGCTTTCATTGTTTCTGCAGCATCAAACTTATGCTTGGCATCTCTCAGTTGCTTTTGGGTGACTTCTTCTCTGTCCTTTTTGATGAAAGTGATGCTTTCAGAACCATTGAGCGTACTCATGCCGATGGCGTCGAAGGTGTATTGCTTGCGCAGGTCGTAGGCACGGAGAATGAGACCAGGCAGACCTGTTAGCTTCCAAGGCCCTTCGTTCATCGGAATATCTTCGGTGTACCAAGCATACCAAAGTCTTCCCTTGAAGAATGCTTTCGCCAATTGGCATTTGTTGCCGATGATAGTTGCAGTGCTGTCAGGAATAAGTTGCCAGTTTGGAATCTCTGCATTCTCTGTGCATTGGTAATTGATATCAAAAACATTATCCAAGAAAGTGGTTTTGCCTTCTGATGGATAGTTCTTATAAAACTCCCATTTGAAATTACCTCCTTTAGGAATTTTCGTCGCATCGTGTATTCCTGTTTTGGCTTGCTCGTCATAAACGGAGTCTTTAAGTAGCTTCGTTCTGTCATAGAAATGGGTGGTATACTTGCCGATGTCTAGTCGCAACTCGCTCTCTGGATAATAAGAGTAAGGGGTAGTGGTGGTATCTGGAACCATCTTGCCAGTATAGGTAATGCGATACATCACCTTGTCGATGGTGACAACTTCATCTTTCTTGTTGCCTTTCTGAGCATTCATGCTGCATACGGCAAGCATAAGTGCCAATAATAATCCAAATCTCTTCATAGTCAGTATTGTTATGTTGTTTAATTGTTCTTGAGTTGCTCTTTGACTTTTGCCACGAGCTTAGCCTTTTCCTTTTCGTCCTTCAGCTTGTCTGCTTTCGCCAAGAACATCTGAAGATAGAGCTTGGCTTGTGGCTTCATCTTGGCACCGATGCACATCTGGGCGGCATTATAATAGTTGTGTGGGTCGTCTTCATCGTCGTATTCGATGCATTGGGCGAAGGCATGAGCAGCTTTGTCGTATTCAAACTTATAATAATAAAGCTCGGCGAGCTGTTGGTTCACGAAGAGACCACGGCTGCGAGGGTAAGCTACGGCGATTGACTGCTCTAGATTGATGATGGCGTGTCTTGCCATGGTTTCTTTTTCCACGATGTCTTTGGTCTGCTCGGATATTTTCTTGCAAGCCATGCCGAGATAGAAGAGGCTATTCATGTTCGGGTTGTCTTTCTTTATATCAGCAGCTTTTTTTAGATAAGTATATGCTTCATGAAACTTATCCAGGTTGTAATAGCACAGTCCGATGACAAAATTGGACTCAAAATTATCGAATCCATCGGCGATAAGCTTTTTGTATCTTGGAATAGCTTGGTCATACCTGAGCTGTAAATAAAGCGAATAAGCCAATTCCTTGTTGATAAGAATATTGGTGGAGTCACGCTTTTCAACATACGACAAGGCGAAAGCCGATACATCTTCGGGCTTGCCTTGGTTGTTCCACTGAGAAAG
>CAVKNU010000176.1:0-5151 GCA_963657465.1 Lachnospiraceae bacterium | reverse complement strand
TAGGCAGATACATGGTTTTGTCAACGTAATACTGATTACGTTCCACGATGTCCACGAAATTGGACACTCCGTAAGGTATTCTTTTAGCTTGCTCCATAACTCAAGTATTATATAGTTTTCTGCAAATGTACGACTTTTATTTATTATCACCAAATAAATTACACTAAATTTATTTAGTACAGCAGCACCAGTCCTGCGAAAGCAGAGTAGAGAATCATACGGATGGGGTTGATGTGCATCACCTTCACACCGATGAAGGTGGCGACGAAGAGGGCGATGGAGATGTAGAAGTGCCAAGGGTTCTCTGGGGTTGAGAAATTCTCAGGACTCATCATCAGGAGAGCGGCAGCACCCACCAAGCCCACGATGCAAGGGCGTAAGCCGATGAAGATACTCTGCACCATCTGCGTGTTCATATACTTGTACAGCATCTTGCTGATAAGAATCATCAAAATCAAGGAGGGAAGAACCAAGGCGAAGGTTGCCATGGCACTGCCCAATATCGCCATCATCCCGCCCATGCCAGCATTATGCACGGCGGTGTAACCACAATAGGTGGCGGTGTTGATGCCAATAGGACCTGGTGTCATCTGCGAGATGGCGATGACATCGGTAAACTCCCTCATCGTCATCCAGTGATATTGTGTTACCACCTGTCCCTGAATGAGGGAAATCATACTGTAGCCACCTCCGAATCCGAAGATGCCTATCTGTATGAACACGATGAAAAGCTGAAGAAATATCATAGTTTATTCTCTATCTTTCTTTATCATTAAACTTCGTCCAGTCTTACCAACTTATAGCCATCGAACTGCATGATAATTTGATGGAGCTGAGTGCCTTGACGCAATGCCTCGACCCTTGGTGCCGCAGCATACCCCTTGATTTGCTTCTGGGCATCTTCCCATTGATGGATAATGAGTTGGTTGTACTCCTCTTCTGTCATTCCTTTCGTTCGCTTTGGCACGAGTTTCAGCTCGATGATGTAACAGTGCTTGCTGGCGTAATGAGTCAGGTTGGGCAAGAGGAAAAAGTCGCAATAGCCATGGTTCAACTCCAATTCTGGGGCCGTGTAGTAGTAATTGTTGAGGTTGAGATAAGCCATAAAGAAACCTTGTAGGTTGCGCTCTGCCTCGATGCCATCACGTACGGAAGAGACCTTGGCGTAGGCATCTGCCATAAACTCCAGCCCTTCTCTCCATTTGCCGTCGTATGCCATGTCGTAGAAGTAGTCGCCAAGTTTGTAGGTGTCCACCGGAGCCTTCTCTTCATATTGCTCCATCAGGTACTCATAATATTGCTTGCGAACATTATTGTTTGGAATGCCAAGAATCAAGCGGTCGCCTCGTGTCCCTTTGATAGTCAGCATGCCATAGTAGAACAAGAGGCTGACGAACATCTGTGGCTGAACCAGCATCTTGGCAGGGAATGAGGTCTCGATGTTTCCTAAGATTTCTCCTCTCTCAGCGATTTCATAGATGATGCCCTTTCGGTCGCCATCAAGCTTGTCTAGCTGGAGTAGCTTCTTCATCTTGTTGTAGTCCGTCTTGGTGTTTGGATCTATCATTTGTTCAGGAGCCTCTCCATTCTCCATATAATTACGGAGATAATAGAGCACCATGTCGCAGTTGAAAACTTTGGATTGGGTGCGTAAGGCACTTTTCGCAAAGCAATAGTTGTCATACCATGGTTTCATGTCAGCAACGATTGCATCCACGTCGGCATCAGCACTGATCTTTCCAATGCGCTGATAATAGGCTATCATGTCATACACATCTTCAGTAGAGAAGCCGAGCATCTGGTTGAATGCTGGCTTGGTAGATATGTGCCAGCCGATGTTGAAACCACTGGTCAAGTCATCGAGTGTGACAGGGCTGACACCCGTCATGAAGATGCGTGCGAACATACCCTTGAACACCTTGAATATCTCTCGATAGAATCCGCTGGCGTGTGTCAAGGCCCAATACACCTTCTCGCCGTGCTCGTTGAGCACGACATTGGTGAAGTTGTCGTATTCGTCGATGATGAGATAGAGCTTGTAGCCTTTTTGCGAAGCCTCTAGGTTGATGGCGTTCAACTTTGCCGAAGTACGTTTGGCTGTTTTTACTGATTGGATGGTGGACTCCTCGTAATATTTGCGGTATTTCTGCTCTACAAAGAAGTCGATGCACATGCCACAGTATTCATCGAATCGTTCCTGCAAGTCGCTGATGTCACCGCCAATTCTGGAAAAGTCAAGATATAATATTTGGAATTTCCCTTGGTCCTCCGTAGGATGCGAACCTATCCACAAGTTACCAAATAGTTCTTGAAATCTGTCCTTTTTGTCAATGTCGTAATAGGCTTGCATCATGCTGATGAAAAGGCTTTTGCCGAATCGTCGAGGACGGATAAAGAACAAACTGTCTGCCTCGTTTTCCAACATAGGCAGATACATGGTTTTGTCAACGTAATACTGATTACGTTCCACGATGTCCACAAAATTGGACACTCCATAAGGTATTCTTTTAGCTTGCTCCATAATTCTACATCATATAGTCCTCTGCAAAGTTAAGCCAAAAAAAGGAGAATGCCAAATAAAAGCATTAAATTTATGTTCTTTTATTCAATAAGTATAGGACTTGTTGCAGGTACCCCAATTTTATTACCACAAGTTGCTATTGTTGGCAATGACATAATTGCCAACAATAGCTAAGGATTAGTTTGCTAGAAGTCCCAAAAAGGAAGGTTCCGCTATTTCGTTTTTATGACAATAAATGCGCCCGTTAGGTCTTTGTTTTCTGGAAGATTATCGGGGTTATAATATCTCCAGATGAGCGGCTGTTCTTTGCCATCCACTTCGCATTTGTAAGTATCATACACAGCCTTTCCCTTGATGTGTATATAAAACTTGATGTAATGTGGTGTTTCGTCACCAAATATCTTTTTGCTAGTTAATGATATGGTGTATTCTTCGTCTCGTTTTGGATATTTGTTATTTGGTGTATCCCATATAGATAAGTCTGTTAGGCCAACATTCAAAATGCTTCCTACTCCTTTAAATGAGAAGTAAGGATTGAATGAGGCCCATTCTTCTGTGGTATGTGCCCAAGCTAAGTATGGTATCCTCCAGGGTTGATTTAAGTTATTATTCTTGTTAGACCATTCCAGTGTTAAATCATCAAGGTGGTTACTTCGCACAGAATTTCTCATATGGGGCACTTGTAGCGAATCAAGTATGTTCGTACCTAATGGAGACTCGAATTTAACCATGAATTCAAAAGGGCCTATGAACATAGCATCTTTTTCTCCATTGTCATTGTCGCAAGCTGCTATTATTGGCAATAGCATGATTGCCAACAATAACTTAAAGATAATATTGATTTTTTTCATTTCTTTCTTACTTTGTAAAGGTTGCAGTTTTTAATTTATATCTAAAATTGCTGCTGCTTCTTGTGGAAGATGTAACATAGTCATCATAGGCAGGGGCTTCTTCTGCATTGAGTACATTGCTTAAGAAATATCTTTTATTCAATAAGTATAGGACTTTTTGCAGGTCCCCAATTTTATTACCACAAGTTGCTATTGTTGACAATGACATGATTGTCAACAATAGCTAAAGGAATAGTTAGCTAGAAGTCCCAAAAAGGAAGGTTCCGCTATTTCGTTTTTATGACAATAAATGCGCCCGTTAGGTCTTTGTTTTCTGGAAGATTATCGGGGTTATAATATCTCCAGATGAGCGGCTGTTCTTTGCCATCCACTTCGCATTTGTAAGTATCATACACAGCCTTTCCCTTGATGTGTATATAAAACTTGATGTAATGTGGTGTTTCGTCACCAAATATCTTTTTGCTAGTTAATGATATGGTGTATTCTTCGTCTCGTTTTGGATATTTGTTATTTGGTGTATCCCATATAGATAAGTCTGTTAGGCCAACATTCAAAATGCTTCCTACTCCTTTAAATGAGAAGTAAGGATTGAATGAGGCCCATTCTTCTGTGGTATGTGCCCAAGCTAAGTATGGTATCCTCCAGGGTTGATTTAAGTTATTATTCTTGTTAGACCATTCCAGTGTTAAATCATCAAGGTGGTTACTTCGCACAGAATTTCTCATATGGGGCACTTGTAGCGAATCAAGTATGTTCGTACCTAATGGAGACTCGAATTTAACCATGAATTCAAAAGGGCCTATGAACATAGCATCTTTTTCTCCATTGTCATTGTCGCAAGCTGCTATTATTGGCAATAGCATGATTGCCAACAATAACTTAAAGATAATATTGATTTTTTTCATTTCTTTCTTACTTTGTAAAGGTTGCAGTTTTTAATTTATATCTGAAGTTATTGCTTCTTGTAGATGAAGTTACGTCATCATCGTAAACAGGAGTTTCTTCTGCATTGAGTACATTGCTTAAGAAATATCCGTTATTACCCAATTGCCCCCATCCCCAATTGCAATGAACATACTTGTTTTCTTGATTGTTCTTAACTTGGTCTATATAGCCATCTACGACCCACGCATGTCCATCAACATACTTTCTGAAGAAAAAGCCAACATGATAATAACGACCGTTTCCTCTCATTAGTATGATTTTATTGCCACATTTAAGGTCTTTTATGACATTATCGATATTGTAATCTGACAAACCTGTGACATTGAATCCAAAATTATCTCGCATTTTCTTAACAGCATCTCCTGTATCTACAGATGTCCCTCCATCGGAATAATTTGCCCCAAAAGATACTCCCCAAAATCTCATCATTCTAGCTACTTGTTCGCGAGTGTCAGAAGAAAAAGGAACTCCTATGTTGTTTTGTGAACATTCTTGGTTGATTTTCTCCCAATTCATAGTGGCTTGACCAAATTCTGAGTTATATTGGTATCTAATATTCTTAGGAGTTTGAAGATAAGAGCAAATTTGAGATACTGCAGTTATGACACACCCCGTGTATTTACCTGGACAATAGTCACTGTAAAAGCCTATTTGATCCCATTTTGTTTTCAGTAGTGGGCTCATAACCTCAAACTTGTTTGGGCGATAATTGCTGCTACCGCCTCCCTCTGCAAAATCATCTTTTGGCATCACCGTGAAATTCTCTCTTCTATTGTCAATTTCTCGATCAATCATGGCATCCATGAATGCTTCAAAGCCTGGGTTGAGGGTGTC
>CAVKNU010000175.1:0-5226 GCA_963657465.1 Lachnospiraceae bacterium | reverse complement strand
TCCTTGATAACTAAATATGTTTCTGTGCAAACGGAGTTTGGCTCAGAAATAATTGTTTGGCGACCGCCATAAAGGTTTACGACAATCGCCAAAATGTTTTATGGCAATTGTCAAAAACCGAAAAGAAGCTTTTTCTGATACGAAAATAAGTAATCTCTGACACGAAAGGATGTACACTCTGTACTAAAAAGCAATAGAGCTTGAAGCCTTACTGCTTCTTATAAAATAGAGAACTGTATATAAGGAACGACATTACGCAAAAGTCCCTTCAGTATAACTAGCAACGCAACAAGCAGTTAGCTAAAATACTGAAGGGGTTTTCAACTTTTATTTTAAAAACTCACAAGATGTTTTTCTTCATCATTTACCTCCAAGCTCCAAACCTTGCGCTAGGCAATGGAGCGGTGAAATAATAATTCTGGTCGTTAGAAGAATCGAGGAAGTTGACCTTCTTCATACCGAAGAATGGCAAACCATTCGGGAAGATACGAGCGAAATCGGTGACACCACCTGACAACGCAGGACTGTCTGCCTGATAATTGAAATCCCAACTCTTGTCGAAAGCAAGCGGAGCACCCTGCTCTACCTCATCTACCTCGCAATTGACATCCATCTTATCGCTCTGACGGAAACTCTTGAAGAGTGGATTCAGCTGACCAGCCACATTGCTCTTGATGTCATCATCATTCCAAATGCCTAGGCTTGCATCCTTCGCCATCTGTTTGACACCTGTCTCGGTAGAGGCGAAATAATAGTTAGGAACAACACGAGAGTTTGCCAAATCGGCACCATCCTGCTTAGGTTGTTTCATGCCAAAACGGCAATCATATACAAGATTGTTGACGAAGACAGGAGCAATCGCCTTTTCGAGCCAAATGCTTCCACCTTTCTTGTTCTTCGAGCGACGCCATCCGCAGTTGACCATCGTGTTGTTATAGACCGTCATCTGGGTGAGCGGAATCAACTCGCTGTTCCCCGCATTCGAGAGTTTGAAGGCATTGGTGCAAGCATTGTAGATGATATTGTTGGCAATGTCGAGCTTGCATCCCGACTTCACATTGATTGCCTCGCCACCATCAGCCGCATTACCACTGTCGGCAAAGATGTTACCCACGATGACACCCTGACCACCCGTAAAGTAAGTCTGGTCATTGTAGTTGTCGTGGAAGAAACAATCTGCCATCACAAACTTGCCGTTCACATTGCAGAAGTGGAAGGCTGGCACACCACCGTCGATGGTGGTCTTGAAAAGCTTGTTCTGGAAAGAAGCTGACGACTCAGTTGGCGTAGCACCAGCATAGGCTACATCCACGTGGTTGAGCACCACCTCCTCGGAGTTGTAGCCGCAGATGATGCCGCCCCAGTCAGCAGGCTTCTTGGTATCAGAAGTGAAGGTGACAGGCTTTTCTGCCGTACCCATGCAATAGAGATTGCCGAGCACTACGATTTCGATAGGCACCTGAACCTCCGACTTACAAGTCACCGTAACACCTGGCTCGATGTAGAGCGAAGTGCCCACAGGGATTTCCACGCTCTCGTTGATGGTGGTGTCCTTGGTCCAAACCACCGATCCTACTGGATATTCTGCCACTGCGGTCTTGAGCACCTCGGTAGAACCTTGGTTAGCGTTATTGCCGCCATTATTTACGTAATCGTATGGATTGATATTGTCGTTCTCACAAGATGTTGAGAAGACCGCCGTAGCCGCCATTGCCAGCATACAGGCTAAAGTATTGATTTTCTTCATTGTTTTTTATTTTATTACTTCAAGTTGTATCTTACTCCTACGAGGAAGGTTCTGCCATACTTATAGGTTCCCACAATGGTGCGGTCGCTGCGCTGTCCCTCATACTCCAGGTTGCTCTTGTTCACCGTCTTGAGGTAACGCTCACGCTTGGCATCGAGTAGGTTGTTCGCCTTCACGAAGATGGAGATTCCGTTGTTGAATTTCTTCTCGCCACTGAGGTCGAGACCAAACATCGCCTTGTCCCATTGGTCGGCATCCTTGAATGGAGAGACGAGTGCCAACTTGGTACCCGTATAAGAGGCGGCAAGCTGACCGTTCCAGCCATGATTGGTGTCCTTATAGAGAAAAGAGAGGTTGGCTGTGTGAGGCGCTTGGTTTACCAAAGGTCTTGTCTGGGTTACGCCCGTCTTATACTCAGCACTTCCCTCCTGGTACTCACGCTTCGAGGTGGTGATACGAGAGTGGGTGTAAGTATAGTTTGCCTTCACACCGAAGTGGCGGATGTACTTGATGACATCAATCTCGAAGCCCATGTTCTTGGCATTTCCGAGGTTATCAGGCATGTAGTAGGCATCAGAGCCAGCTCCTATCTTACCATCCGAAGCCACAAACACTTGCTCGATAGGGTCTTTCAGATACTTATAGAATACACCTGCCATCACCTGCTCTGTCTTGCTAGGGAACCACTCCCAGCGCAAGTCAAGGTTGTCGATGCGGGCACGCTTCAAGTTCGGGTTACCTTTCTCCTGATATTCCTCGCCCATAATCTGATAAGGCACAATCTCATAGAATCCAGGGCGGTTGATGCTGCGATAATAAGAGAGACGCACGTTCATCTTCTTGGTTGGAGTCCACTTGATGGAAGCCGATGGCAAGTAGTCCCAGTAACTCTGCTCGCCAACCTGTCCCATGGTGCGGAATTTTTGAAGCATGGTGTAGATTTGGTTGGTGTGCTCGGCACGGAAACCAGCGTTCAACTCACCCAACTCGCTACGTAAGGTAACCATGGCGTAAGCTCCACCGATGTGCTCCTTGGAGTCGTAGTTGAGCTGCGAAGCCTGAGAGTAAGGAGTCGTACACTTCCAGTCAGCTGCATCAAACTGGTCGAGTCCGTTGCCATCCAACTTCTGTGAGATGTCGGCAGGATTAAAGATGTAAGAATAGTAGCGATTGCTGCGCTCCTTGCGACGATATTGCGCACCAGCCTTCCAGAGTGCATCTACATCATCCGTGAAATGGGTGTCGTAAGAGAGATTGATGTAGCCAGCCCAGTCGGTGTCCTTATTGTGTTGAAACCGACGCTCCATGCTCTTAGGCAAGGTCTTGACGATATTCTTGTCGCTCGACCAAATGGAGCCATCCACACCTTGGTCTGCCTCCACGGTATTGGTGAGGGTCACGTAGGTGCGGTCTGGGTCTTCCTCCTTTGCCTGAGAGAAGATGCCCGACCAATCTACAGTAAAGTCCTTGGTCAGATGGTGCGTGCCCTTCAGGTTGGTGGCGAAGATGCTCTGCGTCTGCGACATGGAGCGAGTCTCGTCGTCCTGGGTGTAAGTGTCCGAACCGATGTACTCGGTGCTGATGCTATTGTTGTAGCGAAGTGCCTTCGAGTTAGTGCGAACGTACATGTTGTACCATTCCAACTTATGGTTGCCAAGCGTCAAGTCAATCTTGGCGTGTGCTCCAGCTGTGAGGTCGTGGATGCTATAGTAGCGATGGTGCAAACTAGAGATGTACATCGCCTGTTCGCCAGAAGCCATCTTTACTGAGTTGTAGGTGCGCTCCGTGCCTCGGAACACATTCTGAATGCTTCCAGCCAGCATCACGCCCAAACGGTCTTTCCAGAATCGGTTGCCGATGGAGAGACCACCGATGAAGTTAGGCGCAGGGATGGAATGGCTCTTCAACTGCATCGGACCATTCTTGAAATCTTCCATCGTAGCCTTGTAGTCCTTGCCATTTGCCTCGTATGGAGCCTTGTGGGTGTAATCACTGCGATTGGAGGTGAGATAATCACGACCATCCTTCCAGAAGTAGTCGCTTGCCCCGATGGCACCATTCGCCTGCAACTGGAAGTGGGAAGGAGCATCCTTCATCACCATATCCACCACTCCACCAGCTGCATCGCCCTCCATGTCGGCAGTCAAAGACTTCGACACCACGAGGCGATCCATCAAGTCGGATGGGAAGATGTTGAGTGGAATGTAACGGTTCTTGTCGTCAGGACTTGGAATCTTCACGCCGTTCACCAGTGTATAATTGTATCGCTTGTCCATACCACGGAGGATGGCGTAGGAAGCCTCGCCCGAAGCATCACGCTCCATCGTCACGCCCGACACACGCTGCAACACACTCGCCACATTGACATCAGGAGAGAGTTGGATGCTCTGCTGGCTCATCACGTTGAGTACATTGCCTGCCGTCTTCTCCAAGTCGATGGCGGAGCGGTCGCTGTGGTATTCCTTATGACCCGTCACCACGACCTCGCCGAGCTGCTTGGCATCCTCGTCGAGCGGAATGTCCACCTTGTCTTTCTTGGCGACATCCACCACCAACTCCTTAGTCTTATAAGACATGTAGGAGATGACGAGGGTAAACTTGCCCTTGTCTGGCAGTTCGTGCAAAGTAAATGTACCATCGAGACCTGTCGTGGTACTCACGTTGGGCAACTCCTTCACTCGGATTACAGTGCCGATGAGGGGTTCGCCCGTCTTGTTATCCTTCACCAATCCATCGAGCGTATGAGCAGATGTAGAGGTAGAAGCCACGGCAGCAAGGAGCGCCGTGCTTATCAGAAATTTCTTCATAAATTATTTATTTTTCGTAACGGTGTGGATATTGTTTCCGTCCTTGTCAATCATGTAATAGTTGAGCTGCTTCTTGGTGGCGGAGATAATAGAAAAACCATCGGCAGAGCTACAGAACACTGTGCCATCAGTTGGTTTCACTGGGCGAGCCAAGGAAGCGGAAGAGTTGACCACGTAGTCGATGTTGTCGCCCTTCATCTTGATGTGCTGAAAATTGTGGATGTGACCACAAGCATAGATTGCCACGTTCTTGTATCGCTTGAGGATAGGCAGCACACGAGCCTGCATGTCGGTGCGCTCGCTCTCAGACTTGTCGGTGTAGGCGTAGATAGGATGATGACCCACGACGATGACCCAGTCTTCCTTGGCAGACTTCAGCGTACTGTCGAGCCAATCCAGCTCTGCCTGCATGTCTTGGTGGCAAGCATCAGGGTAAGTCTTGTTGTCCGCCTGGTAACGGTCGATGAGCGGTGTGGTGTCGAGGAAAACCACTCTCACGCTGGTGCCCTTGGCATTGAACACCTTTGTATAATAGCGGGCTGGCATCATCCATCGGCGGCTCACCTTGCCATAGTCGAGCACAGCCTGGGTGTTGCCACGGTACTCATGGTTGCCGAGCACAGGAAACCAGTCGAGCATCAGCTCTGGGTGAGAATACACCAACTCATAGTT
>CAVKNU010000174.1:0-5455 GCA_963657465.1 Lachnospiraceae bacterium | reverse complement strand
TCGATAAGGCCGACGAAATCCTCGGCTTCAAGATTACTGATATTATGTTTGCTGGTACTGATGAGCAGTTGAAGGAAACTAAGGTTACACAGCCTGCTGTATTCCTCCACTCTGTTATCTCAGCTCTCTGTTTGGGTGATGATTTCAAGCCTGCTATGGTAGCTGGTCACTCTCTTGGTGAGTTTTCTGCATTGGTAGCAGCTGGCGCTATGGCTTTCGAGGACGGTTTGAAACTTGTTGCTGCTCGTGCCAACGCTATGCAGAAGGCTTGCGAGGCTAACCCTGGTACTATGGCTGCTATTATCGGCTTGCCAGACGAGAAGGTAGAGGAAATCTGTGCAGAGGTTAGCTCTGAGGGCAACGTGGTAGTTCCTGCTAACTACAACTGCCCTGGTCAGCTTGTAATCTCAGGTAACACCGACGCTATCAACGCAGCTTGCGAGAAGCTTAAGGTAGCTGGTGCAAAGCGTGCATTGCCATTGAAGGTAGGTGGCGCTTTCCACTCTCCATTGATGCAGCCAGCTAAGGATGAGCTTCAGGCAGCTATCGAAAAGACAACATTCTCTGCTCCTAAGTGCCCTGTTTATCAGAATGTAGATGGCAAGCCTCATACTGACCCAACTGAGATTCAGCTGAACCTCATCGCTCAGCTCACAAGCTCAGTACGTTGGACATCTTCTGTTCAGGCAATGATTGCTGATGGTGCTGACGACTTCACTGAGTGTGGTCCTGGAAAGGCTTTGCAGGGCATGATTGGTCGTATCGACAAGACTGTTGCTGCTCACGGTATTGCTTAATCCCTATCATCAGTAATAACCGCTAAATGAAAGAAAAAGTCGTAATTTATCAGGTTCTTCCACGACTCTTCGGCAACCCAAATACAACTCGCAAGGAGAATGGCTCTTTGGAAGAGAATGGTTGTGGAAAACTGAATAACTTTACAAATACAGTATTAGCCCGTATCCATGATATGGGCTTTACTCATATTTGGTACACGGGTGTGATTCGTCACGCTACACAAACAAACTACTCATCTTACGGTATTCCTACTCAGCATGCAGAGGTGGTGAAAGGCAAGGCAGGTTCGCCATATGCCATTACCGATTATTATGACATCGACCCAGACTTGGCTGAGAATGTGAGTATGCGTATGACAGAATGGGAAAGCCTGATAGAGCGCACTCACAAGGCTGGCATGAAGGTCATCATGGATTTTGTGCCAAACCATGTAGCTCGTGAGTATCATTCCATTCGCAAACCAGCAGGTGTACGAGACCTTGGAGAAGATGATGATTCTAATATGCACTTCTCCATAAAGAATAATTTCTATTATACATGGGGAGACCTTGACCTCAATGAGGTTCGTAGCTCCAAACCGAAGATGGTTCCTTTCTGCCAGAAAGATGCAGCCATTTATGAGCCTTATCAGGAAAGTCCAGCCAAGGCTACGGGAAATGACCGGTTTGATAACCGTCCAGGGTGCAATGACTGGTATGAGACCGTGAAGCTTAATTACGGAGTTGATTATTGCGATGCTGGAGGTCGTAGTTATCACTATGAGCCTGTCCCAAATACATGGGGCAAGATGACCGATATCCTTCTTTATTGGGCAAGCAAGGGTGTGGATGGCTTCCGTTGTGACATGGCAGAGATGGTGCCAACAGCGTTTTGGTCTTATGCCACGCAGATATTGAAGTCTCGTTATCCAGAGATTGTAGTTATCGGTGAGGTATATGATCCTAACCAGTATCGCAACTATGTAAAGGCTGGTTTTGATTATCTGTATGATAAGGTGGGAATGTACGACTGCTTGCGTGGTGTGATTTGTGGAGAGCGTCCAGCTTCTAGTATTACCCATGAATGGCAGGAGACCGATGACATTCGCGATCACATGCTCTATTTCTTGGAAAATCATGATGAGCAGCGTATTGCCAGTGATTTCTTCTGTGGCGATGCCAACAAAGCAATTCCTGCGGCAGCCATGAGCCTTTTCTTCCAAAAAAATCCATTTATGCTCTATAGCGGACAAGAGTTTGGAGAGAAGGGTATGGACAAGGAAGGCTTTAGTGGAAGGGATGGTCGTACTACAATATTTGATTATTGGAGTCCAGAGACGTTGGTGCATGCTTATCAAGATGGCAGCCAGTGTTATCTTTCTGCTACTTATCGACAGATGCTTCGTCTCGCCAATGAGGAACTAGCCATCCGTGAGGGAGATACCTTCGACTTGATGTACGTAAACCCATCGAGCGACCATTTCGACCCACGCAGCCATTTCGCATTCCTTCGCAAGAAGGGTGGGGAGGCAATGCTCGTTGTGCTCAACTTCTCAGCAGAAGCACGTGAGATTGGGGTTTGCATCCCTGGGCATGCTTTCGACTATATGCATCTACCAGAAGAGGAGGTCAGTGTAACCGAGCTTTGGTCGGGAGGTAAGAAAAAGGTTGAACTGAAGAAAGATGGCATTTTCCCTGTATCTATCGAGGCTAACGGAGTAAGAATCTATAAATTTAATGTCAAGATGGACGAGAGTGAATTCATATTGAATGAGCATCACAAGGAGGAGTTCCCTCCTGCTCATACGGCTGAGCATTTGCTCAACCAGTTGATGCATCGCATGTTTGGATGCGAGCGTAGTCACAATGCCCATATCGAGCGCAAGAAGAGCAAGATGACCTTTGTCGTTGACCACAAGCCTGCTCGTCAGGAAGAAAAGGCGATAGAGACAGAGATGAACCGCTTGATAGAGCTGGATATGCCTGTGACCTACGAGTTTGTGGATCGCGACCACATCCCTGCCGATGTCAAGCTCGACCGTCTGCCAGAGGATGCCAGTGAGACATTGCGCTTGGTTCGCATTGGCGATTATGATGTTTGTCCATGTATCGGCAAGCATGTTCGCTCTACAGCTCAGATTGGTAAGTTCGTATTGCTCGGTACCAATTGGGATGAGCCATCTCACTCCTTGCGTATTCGATTCAAGATTGTGCAGTAATCCTCGTACGTGAATGTTTTTTTCAGAAAAAAGTATCAAAGTCTCATTATTTGATGGTGAAAATGGTGTAAGTACTTGAATTATAGCTGATTATTCTTAGTGATACTTCTTGTAAAAATGGTCGAGAAGTATCACTAAAGTATCACAGAAGTATCATGGAAGTCTCATGATTTTCTCGCAAAAACATCATTTTGCCCATTTTGAGATCTTTTTATTGATGAAAAACTCGTAGCAATAAAGATAAAAAATATATTGCCCAAAAGTCAATGTAAACTTTGGGCACTCGTTGCCCACCTATCGGGCAGTGAGTGCCCATTGCTTGTTCTGTCAATGCCCAACGCTTGTTCATGTGTGGACCAACCCTTGTGCATTGTGTGCCCAACCCTTGTTTAATGGTTAGTAATGATACTTTTGATGGCTAATAATGATACTTCTGTGATACTTTAGTGATACTTCTCGACCATTTTTGCAAGAAGTATCACTAAGAATAATCACCTATACTTCAAGTACTTATGTTATTTTCGTCATCAAATAATGATACTTTGATACTTTTTTTTGAAAAAAACTTTTTACTCTATAATTTCCTTCCACTCCACAAGTCCTTTCCCTTCTGCATCCAGTTCTACGGCTAGGGCGATGACTTTTCGCTTGTCAGCCTTGAAAGGCTCCAGGTATTGGTTTGCCATGATTTGTTTTTCTGCAGCAGCCAAACCACCATTGTTAGAAAGTTTCAATTCCAAGACATAGATGATGGTCTGTGTTTCCACTACCATATCTATTCTGTCAGTGGAAATCATCTTTTCCACTTCCACTCTGCAACCTATAGCATTGAGTATCGTGCTGATGATAAGGCGATAACGCTCCTCCATATCCATACTAGCCAACTTCTTGTTGCTATAAGGAACATCGGCTATCAATGCTTTCAAGCATTTCTTAGCTTCAGGCAGGTTTCCCTGACATAAGTATAAGTTCAGAAAAGCTTGTGTGGATTGCATGTCTCCATTCCTTCGCATAGCCAAGGCTGGCAATACCATCTCGTATAGAGCTTGTCTTACCTCATGATTTGGTATGCCGAGTATATAGGTGCCATTGAGGTATCCCTTGATGGTAAGGTATCCTGATTGGTATAGAAACAGTTCAGCGCCTCCACCAGTCACATCAGAAGTTTCGATGGTAATTCCTAACATAGCACAATGCTCGAAGTCTTTTAGGCGAATCTCCATGTCGTCCACAAATTTTGGCAGGAGGGAGGTGGCACCTGATGCAGCCCAATAGTTTCTGAGTCTTTGGTCAGCCAATGCATTGATAACGCTGAAGGGATTGAATACATCCACCATATTGGTTCCACAGAAATGGTAGCCATCGTAATAGGCTTTCAACTGTGCAAGCGTTTCTGCAGGAGTCCATCCTTCCGATTCTCCAAATTTTTCTATCTCTGGCATAAAACAATCGGTGAGTTCTTGCTTTGTGATGCCGCAAATACTAGCATACTTTTCATCAAAGCTGATGTTGGTCAGGTTGTTGAGTACCGAGAAGAGAGATACCTGCGTAAACTTGGTGATGCCCGTGATGAAGACGAACTTCTCATATTGGTCATCCATCTTGAGGACGGCGAACACCGATTTATATACAGATGTACATGCCTCGTGTCGTGGAGTTTTCCAAGAGTGTTGCAAAGGAGCGTCATATTCATCAATGAGGATGCAAACTTGCAGACCTGTTGCTTGGTAAGCAGCTTTGATGATGTTGTCAAAACGAACAGGCAGGGAGTCTTCAGGACTTACCTCTACCTGATATTTCTTCTCGTATGCCTTGAAGGCATTGTTGAGGTACGATTTGATGGAATCTGCATCATCACCAGCACCGCTCATGTCAAGGCGAATAACAGGATAATGAACCCAGTTCTTCTCCATCTCCATAATCTTCAAGCCCTCAAAGAGTTCTTTCTTTCCTTCTAGGTATGCTTGGAGCGTATCGACAAGAACAGACTTACCGAAGCGGCGTGGGCGGCTTAGGTAATTGTATGTCTTGTTCATATTCACAAGATGCCAAACTAAATCGGTCTTGTCAACATAAATGTATCCTTCCTGTCTGATTTTCTCAAAAGATTGGATACCAACAGGTAATTTTCTATCGTTCATTTCCATTATATTTCCTCCTATTTTTATATTTAATTTCTCCTTGTTCCTATATCTATTGCAAAGATACGACTTTTTCTCAGAATGTCACAAGAGTTTATGTTTTTTCTTTCTATATTTGCAAAAGTACAATAATTTTCCAAGATATGGGCTAAGACTTGATATTTTTTAGTTAGATTTTAAGCCTTTTTCTTGCCTGTCTCATTTCTTTTTGTTACCTTTGCGAACGTCATCCCATCGGATGCTGGCAAAGAGTTGCTAGTTGGTAAGTCCATGGCTTGGCCTATCATAATAAGAAAGACGTTTATCAACGTTTTTATCT
>CAVKNU010000173.1:0-5508 GCA_963657465.1 Lachnospiraceae bacterium | reverse complement strand
ACGACCCCCTGATTAACAGTCAGGTGCTCTAACCAACTGAGCTATTGAAGCATTTAGTTTGCATAGAGGAAGCTAAATCCTTATTTGCGGTTGCAAAGGTACGAACTTATCTTTGTTTCTCCAAATTTTTCTCTAACTTTTTTCAAAAAAAACTTCAAAAAAGCATATTTTCTAGTTTTTTGCCTACTTTTTTAGCCTTTTAGGGTGGTTTTAGACAAGAAATGAGTATTTTTGTGGGCGAAATAGAAAAGAAAAATAAAACGATAAACATTATAATGAAGTAAAAAATGAAAAATCTAGTGATTTCAATACTGGCAATCTTATTGGCGATGCCAACATTTGCACAGAAAAACAAAGATCATGACTTCCAAGTAGCTAAAAACATGGATGTCTTTAATGCTATCTATAAGAATCTCGACATGATGTATGTGGATACTTTGGATGCAAACGAGGTCATTGGAAATGGAATCAATGCAATGTTGGGCAGTTTGGATCCTTATACCACTTATTATCCAGAGGAAAAGGTGAAAGACTTGCGTTCGATGCTTACTGGTAAATATGCAGGTATTGGTTCTCTGATTCGTTATAATAACCAAATTCAGAAGGTGGTGATTGACGAACCATATGAAAATATGCCTGCAGCAGAGGCTGGCTTGAAAAAAGGTGATATCATTTTGAGCATTGACGACTTGCCAATGGAGGGCAAGGATGTTAGTTATGTGAGTGACCATCTGAAAGGGGATCCGGGTACTTCTTTTATATTGAAAGTGAAAAGACCTGGCACTGGCAAGGCCTTTAAGGTGAAGATGACACGTAAGTCTATTCAGTTGCCTTATCTACCTTATTATGGAATGTTAGACCATCAGGTGGGCTACATTGATTTTTGCTCTTTTACTGACCAATGTTCTAAAGATGTGCGCCGTGCCTTCATTGATTTGAAAAAACAAGGGGCTAAAAGCTTGATTTTCGATCTTCGTGCCAATGGCGGTGGTTCGGTAAGTGAGGCTGTAAGCATCATCAATATGTTCTTGCCAAAAGGCAAGACTGTGCTGAAGATGAGAGGTAAACTGCAGCGTGCCAATAACGAATATAAAACTACAGTGGAACCAATCGATACCGTGATGCCAATAGTGGTGCTCGTAAGTGGTAATACGGCTAGTTCTTCAGAGATTATGAGTGGTAGCTTGCAGGATTATGACCGCGCTATAATATTAGGTACGCGCACGTATGGAAAAGGATTGGTGCAGACAACTATGGATTTGCCTTACAACGGACAGATGAAGTTGACAACTAGCAAATATTATATTCCTAGTGGAAGATGTGTGCAAGCGTTGAACTATAAGCATGCCAAAGGTGGGTATGTGGAGCACGTGCCAGATTCGCTCACCAAGGTGTTCTATACTGCTGGAGGCAGAGAGGTTCGTGATGGCGGTGGTGTAAAACCCGATGTGGAAGTGAAGCCAGACTCTTTGCCTAATATTGCATTTTATTTGGCTGGTGCTCGTGACAGTAATGAGGTGATGCTCAACTATGAGGTGGATTACATAGCCAAACATCCAACGATTGCTCCTGCTAAGGATTTCGCCTTGACGGATGCTGATTATGAGGAATTCAAAGCTCGGGTACTGAAGGCCAATTTCAAATATGACCGTGAGACGGAAAAATATTTGAAGGATTTGGAAAAGTTGGCTAAGTTTGAGGGGTATTACGAAGATGCTAAGCCGGAGTTTGAAGCGCTGAAGAAAAAGCTGAGTCATAATGTGGCAAAAGATTTGGATTATAATAAAACTTATATCAAACAATTGTTGGAAAATGACATAGTGGAGGCTTATTATTATCAGGCGGGTGCCATCCAAAATTCTTTGCGTTATGACAAACAGGTAAAGGCGGCAAGAGAACTTTTGGAGAAGCCTGAAGAATATAACAAAATTCTTCATCCGATTAGAAAATAGGGCTAAAATAATGCACAATCCATTAAAATTGTGCATGTTGTGAAGAAAAAGTAGAAAAAACTTTGGAGAATAACGAAAATATTCGTAATTTTGCATCGTTCAGTGGAATGAGGGGCTCGCAAAGAGTTCCTCATTTTATTTTAATAAGGTTTATATGATTGATAAAAACGTCGTAAAAAAGTTAGTTGAAGAATGGCTCCAAGATAAGGAATATTTCTTGGTGAGCGTTGAGATTAGTCCAGACGATAAAATTGTCGTTGAGATTGACCATGCAGACGGTGTGTGGATTGAAGATTGTGTTGCCTTGAGCCGATACATCGAGGAACGTCTGAACCGCGATGAGGAGGATTATGAATTGGAGGTTGGTTCTGCAGGATTAGGACAACCTTTTAAGGTGCCACAGCAGTATATAAACTTCATCGGTAAGGAAGTGGAAGTTTTGGATGCTGATGGAAAGAAGGTAAAAGGAATTTTGGAGACTGTGAATGGTAATGATTTTACGGTCTCTGTGGAAGAAAAAGTAAAGGTTGAAGGCAAGAAACGCCCAGTTAAGCAACAGGTGGCTTATGCCTTTCAGATGGATAAAGTAAAATATACAAAATACATAATAAGTTTCAAATAAGTTATGGCTAAGAAAGTGCTAGAAGAAACTGCGAGTATGATTGATACATTCCGCGAGTTTAAAGAAACCAAGAATATCGACCGTACCACTTTGGTAAGTGTGTTGGAGGAAAGCTTCCGCAATGTACTTGCCAAAATTTTCGGTAGTGATGAAAACTTCGACGTAATCGTAAATCCAGACAAGGGTGACTTCGAGATTTATCGTAACCGTGTCGTTGTTGCTGATGGTGAGGTGGAGGATGAAAATAAGGAAATCACCCTCACTGAGGCTCGTAAGATTGAGCCAGATTATGAGGTGGGCGAAGATGTGAGTGAAAAGGTTGACTTCAATAAGTTTGGTCGTCGTGCGATTTTGACTCTCCGTCAGACTTTGGCTTCTAAGATCCTCGAATTGGAACATGATTCTCTCTACAATAAATATAAGGATCGTGTAGGTCAGATAATCTCTGGTGAGGTTTATCAGATCTGGAAGCGTGAGGTCCTTATCGTGGATGATGAGAATAATGAGTTGATCTTGCCTAAGGCAGAGCAAATCCCTGCCGACGTTTATCGTAAGGGTGAGACGGTGCGTGCGGTGATTCTTCGTGTGGATAATGAAAATAACAATCCAAAGATTATCTTGAGTCGTACTGCTCCTGTTTTCTTGCAGCGTTTGCTTGAAGGCGAAGTTCCTGAGATCAGTGAAGGCTTGATAGCTATTCGCCGCATTGCTCGTATGCCAGGCGAACGTGCTAAGGTTGCTGTTGAAACATTTGATGAGCGTATCGATCCTGTTGGAGCTTGTGTCGGTGTGAAAGGTAGTCGTGTGCACGGTATTGTGCGTGAGCTTTGCAATGAAAATATCGATGTGATTCCTTATACAAGCAACACAAAATTGTTTATCCAGCGTGCCTTGAGCCCAGCAAAGATTACTTCTGTCAATATCGATGAAGAGCATAAGAAAGCTGAGGTCTATTTGCAGCCTGAAGAGGTGAGCATGGCCATTGGTCGTGGCGGTATGAACATCAAGTTGGCTTCCATGTTGACAGAATATACTATCGATGTGTTCCGTGAGGTGGATGAAAATGAGGCAGATGAGGATATTTACTTGGATGAGTTCTCTGATGAAATCGATCAGTGGGTTATTGATGCCATCAAGGGAATTGGCTTGGATACAGCTAAGCAAGTGCTCAACGCACCACGCGATATGTTGATTGAAAAGGCAGATTTGGAAGAAGAGACTGTCGATAATGTAATCAAGGTGTTGCGTGCAGAATTCGAACAATAAAATAGGAGTATAAAAAATAATATATGAGCATCAGATTAAATAAAGCACTACGTGAATTGAACATAGGACTTCAGACGGCAGTTGAATTCCTAGAAAAGAGAAAAGACCTGGGAGAGGTCAAGGCAGAACCGAGCTTTAAACTTAGCGAACAGCAGTATAAGGCTCTTAATGACGCGTTCCTTCAGGATAAGGAAGTGCGCAATCAGGCCGAGAAACTTTTCCCAAAGAAAACAAAAGATAAGAAGCGTGCGCCAGAGCAGAAGGACAGTCGCGCTGAAAGCTTATTGGAATCAAGAAGCCAACAGCAGTATAAGCCGTTGGGAAAGATTGACTTGGATTCTATCGGCAAGAAACCTGCTGCACAGTCTGCTGCTCCAGAAAGTAAAGAGGCGTCTGAGAAGGAAGAAGCTGCTGCCGTCAGTCCTACGCCAACAAATAATGCTCCTAAGTCTGAGCACAAAAAAGAACAGAGACCAGCTCAGGGGTCTCAGTATAGACAAGAGATGAAACAACAAAGTCCTCAAAAGTCACAGAATAATTCTCGTGACACAAAGAATCTGCAGAATGCTCCTCGTCAGCAAAAGACAGTTCAAAATGCACAGGGTAGCTCTGTACAACAGCCAAAGGTAGAACAGAAAATATCGCAAAGTCAGCCTTCTAGCGTGTTTACTTTGAAAAGTGAAAAGAAACTTTCTGCCAATGAACCTAAGGTGTTAGGTAAGATTGATCTTTCTTCATTGAATCAAAGCACTCGTCCTAAGAAAAAAACGAAGGAGGAACGTCGCAAAGAGCGTGAAGAGAAGTTGGCCCAACAGCATGGTGAGCGCAAAAAACGTGTTCGTATAAATAAGGAACGTGTTGATATCAATGCTGAAGCTAATCAGAATGGTGGCAACAAAAATAATGGTGCTAACCCAAATGCTAATGGCGGAGGTAAGAAGAAAAAGAATAAAAATAAGAACAAGGCAAATAATAACAACAATACCCAGCGTCAGATTGAGGTGGACGACGAGGCTGTAGCACGCCAGGTAAAGGAGACGCTCGCTCGCCTTACAAGCAAGAGCCAGAACAAGAAGGGTGCTAAGTATCGTAAGGAGAAGCGTGAGGCTGTTCAGGAGAAATTGCAAGACCAGGCTCGTCAGGAGCAGAAGGAAAGCAAGGTGCTGAAGCTCACTGAGTTCGTTACCGTAAGCGAGTTGGCTACGATGATGAACATCAGTGTTACTCAGGTTATCTCTACCTTGATGGGCGTAGGTATCATGGTATCCATCAACCAGCGTCTTGACGCAGAGACCATCAACATGGTGGCTGAGGAGTTCGGTTTCCAGACAGAGTATGTCAGTGCCGAGGTTCAGGAGGCTGTCAGCGAGGAAGAGGACGATGAGAACGACTTGGTTCCACGTGCTCCAATCGTAACGGTGATGGGTCACGTTGACCATGGTAAGACTTCTTTGCTCGACTACATCCGCAATACCAACGTCATCGCTGGTGAGGCTGGTGGTATTACCCAGCACATCGGTGCATACAGCGTTACATTGAAGAGTGGTCGCAAGGTGACATTCTTGGATACTCCTGGTCATGAGGCATTTACCGCCATGCGTGCTCGTGGTGCCCAGGCTACCGATATTGCCATCATCATCATCGCTGCCGATGACTCTGTGATGCCTA
>CAVKNU010000172.1:0-5557 GCA_963657465.1 Lachnospiraceae bacterium | reverse complement strand
TCGCAAGTGTGGGGAGTTATGCGTTTACCAATGCGAGGATTTGTCTGTTTTACTTATACAATAATGCGAAATTTTCAATTATTTACGATTTCTGTAATTTTTTTGAGAATATTACACCTCTATTTGAAATTATTATTGTACTTTTGCAAGTGTATTTACCTATTATATATAGTATGGCAAAGAAAGATGTAAACAGATTAAAGATTATGTTGGCGGTAACCAAACATTCAAACTACGAATTTCAGATTTGCTCAAAGTAGATGTTAATGATTTGTTGAACAAGGAATCGTGAGCGCTACATTACGTCCCTTGTCGCTATGGGATATTTGCAGATGACCAATCCTGAGAATCCTACAGCAAGTAATCAGAAATATAAGAAAGCAAACATAAAATAAGAAGTGTATGAACTCATTATTTTTACTTCAGTTCGCATGTTTGATATTCATGCTTCTCAATGCCTTCATCATAGGCATTAGCCATCTGCATGTGAGATGGGAAAACAAGCGCTACGAGCATTCACGATGGCTGATATTCGTAGCCTTGTTGGGAATGGCATTGCAGTATGTGATACAGATGGCTTTCGGATTCCGTGCCACGGACGATGATTTAGGTGCGGTAATCAACATCCTCATCTATACCCCTTGCTTCTCACTTATCTTGATGGGCATCTACAACGTAGAAACTACTCGTGCCAATCGCAAGAAAATGAACTTGGTGTGTGGAATCATTTATGCAGCCATAGTTGTTACCTTTTTCATAGGAACTTTTCTCAATCATGGATTGCGCATAGGTGCATGGCTTTATGTTATGTTGGTACTGTTCTGTGCAAGTGTTGTTTATTGCATATCTATGATATGCCGTGAAATGATAAGGCGCAAGAATATGTTGGAAACTATGGCTGCAAACGATATGTTGCCTTACGTAAGATATTCCAGAGCCAGTGTTATTATCCTTTGGCTCGCTGCTCTTGTCATGCCGTTTGCTATACTCTCTACTCCTTTATTGTTTATTGTGGGGCCTGTGGCATTGCTTGCCTTGTTGTTTTTCAATATCACTTTCATCGCTCTCGGAAGCAACTACATCCTTACGGAAGAACTCCTGGATAAAGAAGAGGAAAACAACGAGTCCATAAAAGTGAGAAATATGAGATATGGGGGGGTATGGTCACGTTTTAGCAAACAAAACAAAGCCCCACAAGGTAGTACAGAAATTTTACAACAGAAGCTCTCTGAAGAACGTAAAAACTTCATTCAAAACAGTCTTGATGAATGGTGCGCAGATTTGGGATATAAGGATAGTACAGTGAATATGCTTACCCTCTCCCGTACACTTTGTATTTCCAAGCACGAGTTATCCGTCTTCTTCGACCAGTGTATGAAGTCCACATTCAGAATATGGCTCAGTGAGGTGCGTTTCGATGCAGCAAAGAAGATGATGTTAGAATATCCAGACTATAGCAATGACATCATTTCTGCCGAATGCGGATTCTCTTCCCGAACCTATCTGTACCGAGTATTTAAGCAAAAGGAAGGCTGCACTCCTACCGAATGGAGAGATGGACAGGCTATAAATGTAGTCCAAAATGATAAAAAACAGCAATAATCATTTTTTCTGAAAATACCAAGAAAAAACAAAAAAATCTCATTTGAACGTACAAAAAGGTGTCGCTTTCCTATGAATGCGACACCTTTTTGATAGGAAGTAGACACATGAACAGGGCAAGTGGACACCTTTTTTGAAAGAAAAACACTATTTTCACGGCATGAAAGAAATTGTAGAAGCAATGCCAAGGATTGAATTTGCCCTGCTTATCATTGGGGTATTCGTACTCATAATAGGTATCATCTTCGCCTTTCATCAATCATAATCAGTAACCCATAAAACAAGATAGAATGAAAGCAAAAAGTAAATGTAATATTTGGTTATGGGTGCTGTTATGCGTCCCATGCCTATTCATAAGTTGCGACCATGATGTTCATGATGATGAGAAAGAGGGCGGTTTGTCTGTTTCGCTCACTTGGGCAGACCAAGCCGACCAAGGTACAGAGGTTAAGGATGTGAAACTCTGGCTATTCAATACCGATGATGGTTCGCTCATAGAGGAAAAGCATTATGGTAGTGCCGAGGAGATGGCAAACCAACGTTTTCAACTTCCAGAGGGTAGTTATCGCATCTTGGCAACCACCAACCTCACAGAGCCTTTTTATATCAATGAATCGACAAGGGCTTTGTCTAATTGGAACAATATCAAGATAGGCTTGACGAATCCTAAAGATGTGAAAGACAATGCCTATTTCGGAGTGGCAGACGTGAGGATAGACAACAAGGAAGGCAATTATGTGGCACAGAATCCTGTCAAGGGCGTACTTGCCGAGCTGACTATCATCATCGAAAATGTACCGAAGGGTACTGAGATGAACGGCAAGGCTTTGGATTGTGCTTGGTGTCTGTTCCCAACACAGAAAAATAGCGATGGTGACTATGGCTTGCCGAGCTTGGAGCCTACTGAAGTGGAACTCCCTACCATCTTGGCAACAGAATCTACTCTACAATCGGAGGTAATTCGACTGATGCCGACTATACAGGGAAGCCCAGCCTCTCACATCTATCTCCGCCTCTTGCTCCCTAATGAGACCTTGCAAGAGTATGACATCACCGCTCCTGCGATGAAGGTTGGAGGAAAGTATGAGTTGCGACTCAACTACAACCAAATGCAGCCAAAGATGAATCTGGAAGCTACCATCAACGGTTGGAAGGACCTCAACAATGAAGTAGAAATAAAATAATAATAACTTTCAAAATGTTTATAAGATGAAAAAGATGACTTGGTTTTTCGCCCTTGCACTCTTGGCTGGTGCAATGGTTTCATGTCGCAGCGAAGACTCGCCTATGACACACAATGACAAGGTAGCCGTGCAGTTTACGGGCGGCATTACCGTAAATACTCGTGCCGCTGGAGTGGCATGGGCTGATGGGGACAAGATTGGTATCTTCATGACAGGAGCAGACCAAACTCTCTCGACAGACGCAATAAAAGAGGGAGTTGACAATGTTTGCTATCAGTCAAATGGAAGTATTGCCTTTTCGCCAATTTCGGGTGGCAAGACCGTTTTCTTCCCGATAGATGGAGATGTGGATTTCTATTCTTACTATCCACAGACCACAGTCAATGACTACAAGGCAGCACTTGATGTAACAGACCAAACGAAGCAGGAAGCTATCGACTTTATGTATGCCAAGACAACAGGATGCAACAAAGCTACACCACAGGTCGAGCTGAAGTTCTTCCATAAGTTAAGCAATCTTGTTTTGGATGTTCAACCAGGTAACGGTTTCACGCAAGAAGACCTTGAGAAAATGACTGTGAAAGTGAAAGGCCAGAATACTAAATCCACTTTCAATCTTGTGGATGGGACAATCTCTGGTGAAGAAATTCCTGCGGACATCATGATGAAAACTACCGAAGCAGGCAAGCATTATGAGGCAATTCTACTCCCTACAGAAGAAGAAAACCGAGTAATCGAATTTGATCTCAACAATGGTTACGATGCTCCTTTTGTTTGGACGATGCCAGGAAAGCTTGTGGGTGGCAACAGATACCACTATACGGTAGTGAAGCTGAGTCGTTCTGCCGTAGAGATTTCTGGTACCATTGAGCCTTGGACAGAGGCAGGAGACAATAATGAACATGTAGCAGAATAAAAACTTTTAAAATATAACATTTATGAAGACATTACGATTTTTATACATTGCTGCCACAGCATTGCTGTTTGCAGCTTGCGCTAACGAAGAAGAGGGTATTGGTAACAGTGGTCCTGTTGCAGCCACAGTAAAGGCTGATATTGCCAACAATATCAAAACTCGTGGTCCATATGATTATAACGAATTTGATATAGATACTTCTATTGGTGTGTACGTCATTTCCGTCGGAAACACAAAAGGAACAAATGTACAGTATAAATATAACGGAGATGGAGAATTTCTTTCGGAAGATCCTATTTATATTAGAGATAACACGGAACAGACATTCAGTGCGTATTTTCCATACATTGATGACCCCGATAATGACAAATTCGATAAGGATGGTTGGTTTGATTGGACTATTAATTATGAAGTTCCAAGTCTAACCTTATTAGCTAACGATTTTCTCTTTGCCTCGGGAGCAACTGCCAGCAAAGCATCGCCAGTGATTAATTTCACTGACTTGAATAATGAGGGTGAATCCTTGCCAGAGAAAGACCATCGCTTTAAGCACAAGATGAGTATGATATCATTTACGGTCAAGGCTGGAAAAGATATAGGAGATCCTGACAGTAATACTCTTAGAGATATAACGTTGGACAAAATAAAGACTCAAGGTAGGATAAATGTAAGGACTGGTGCAGTAGAAGCCACAGGGAATTCTACTAAAACAACTTTGTCTGCTACATGTCCAATGTCCGCCGTCCACGTCTGCGAATTTATACTCTTCCCACAACGGTTGGATGAGGACAAATTGACCATTAGTTGTCGTGTGGAGTATGGCGATAATACTTATAACAATTATACAACAACGATCAGCCTACCAAATGGATTCGAAGGTGGTAAAAAATATACTTATACTATCACTCTTAAAAATAATAGTATAGAAATAGGAGATGCAAACATAACGCCTTGGGTTACCGGTGCTGATAATGAGTCCCTCGATGCAGAAAAGGAATTGGAATGATAAAGAAAGTACACATAGGAATACAGGGTTAGTGAGCTTGGTCGCTCACTAACTCACAAACAATTAAAAACAAGATGATTATGATGAAGAAGATAAGACAAATTTCCTATGCAGCATTAGCATGTTTAGCAATATTCTTTTCCTCATGTTCGCAAAATGAAGACACAACACCTTCTTTGAGTGGAAAGAACATAAATGCGACTTTCTCTGTTGGAGGTATGCAGACTCGTGTCAATACATTAGGGGCTGGCAACTGTTGGGAGAATGATGACCAAATAAATGTACAGCAAATTTACGATGATGAATCTACACGCACAGGCAAATATCAATATATAGAAGAAAATGGACAAGTACGTTGGAATTCCGTCAAAACAATTCGTTGGGAAAGAGAGGAAACATGTGAATTGATTGCTTGGTATCCTTCTGATATAACCGATCCTTTTATCTATAATTTGCATACAGACCAAAGTGATGAGACCAAGTTGAAAGCTGCAGATTTAATAAACGGATATTGGTTCGATGTCCCTAAAGATTATGTAGATATTAGTATGAAACATCGTATGTCTTTGGTTACAGTCAAGTATCATGTTGGCACTGCAGATTATCCTAATATGGATATTAGTGAACCACAAGTGTATTCTAAGCATACCAGTGTTACTTTTAAAAAAGACCGAGAACAAGGACAATTTGTCATGGCGGCACCTACAGGCAATCCTGATTGGGTAAAAGCTTGCATGCATGACGATGATATGTTTTCTGCAATCGTGATACCTGGTTCATACAAAGCTGACGAGATTTTCGTGAAATTCAAGATAGGCGACAAAAACTTCCATGTTAAAATGAAGTCAG
>CAVKNU010000171.1:4559-5652 GCA_963657465.1 Lachnospiraceae bacterium | reverse complement strand
TTTGAAGAAATTTTCGCAAAATACATAAAATAAAGACTTGCTGTCCCACGAATTGGCACAAGTACAAGCTAACTTTGCACGCAGAAACTAAAATAGCAAAGTTATGAAGGCAAAAAAGTTATATTTCAAGGAATGTCACCTCGCAGGTCGCCAATATCATGATGCTAATGAAGTTTGGGACGAGTTGAAGGTAGGCACTCTGCTTGAATTACAAAGAGACCAAGAGAACCCATACGACAAGAATGCTGTCGCTGTGGTTTACACAAAGCAGATAGGAGACAACGAGAAAGAAGAATATCTGTTAGGCTATCTTCCTCGTACAACAAATACAGAGATTGCCCAATTATTAGAAATGGGGTGGGCATCTATCTTTGAATGCCGAATCAGCAAAATCAACGAAGATGCCCATTACGAGAATCAAATTCGCTTGACTATTCGCATCAAGCAAAACAAACAAGCACAGAATTGCGTCTAAAGCTAACCCTAATATCGGGCCAGGTCGTAGGGACCTGTATGGTGCGACGTGGCCTTGACCTTTCTGTGCTTTCCAACAAAGGGACAGGATAAGCCGCTCACATGTCGGTCTTCGGATGCAGGCTTCGGGAGGAATTCCTGTTCCCTTTCTCTTATTTACAAGATAAATTTGCACATTATATCATTTTCTCATGATGATTTTGAGCATCTTTTCTTGATGCTCATTCATATCATCCACATTCCATTCCAAGCCAAAAGACCGTTTTACATTCTCATTCTTAATCCCCTCGTCATAATTGTCTTGACACATTTGCAGCATTATTCTGAACTTTAGAGATGCTGTACTGACTTGGTTTGACTTTGAATCCAAATAACGGTTCTTCTTATCAATAGGATTCCAATCAGAACCAGAGCTATTAGCTTCCGAACCTATCATGGCAAAGTTTCCAAAGCAATTGATTTCTTCCGAACTGATGGGTTTATCAACACCTGCTTTAGCCTGAGGATAATAATGCTCAAGGCTCTTGCGAGTTCGAGAGAAATAAAAGTTATTAAACGCATCTAACTCAAAATCCCCACATCCCAAATCTTGAAAGAAACGGGTACGTTTAGCATCTCC
>CAVKNU010000171.1:0-3688 GCA_963657465.1 Lachnospiraceae bacterium | reverse complement strand
TCACCGAAAACGGTCTTCATATCAGACAGCTTTTGCTGAACATAAAAGCTCATATCACTACAAGCTTCCCATATTCGGCTAAACTTTTCCATTGAGGCATTGTCCCCGATAAACTGTTCGCTCAATTTTGCCTTAACAATCTCATGCTTCTCCAGTTGTTCCCCACGAGAGTTCATCACCTCAAAGTAGTGGTTCAAATCTACATCTTTTGGCACACGATAATGTATAATATGGACATGATTCAAAAAATATTCTTTGAACTTATCCACATCCGTTTGAGCCTCACCAACTATCTCATTCAATCCTGCTTCTGCAAATTCAAAACCATTCTTGATGCCTGGGTCAGGCATCTCTCCAAAGCTAGGCAAATTCTCTATCGTTGAAGCAGAAACTTTTCGTGCAGAATAAGTCAAGCGATTACATATACCCTGTGCTTGCAAAGCTTTCAGTATGATGTAAATCGTAGTCAAACGTTGTTGACCATCAATTACCTCATATTTGTTCTCATCACGTTTATAAGTGACAAGGGTTCCTATGTAATAAACAGGCTTGCCCATATCCATAGAATCATGGACATCTTTTATCAAAGCACAGATTTCATCTTGTTCCCACGCATAGTTACGTTGGTAGATAGGGATTTCGTATGTAATGGGTGCTCCGTTATTGGCACAATAGATATCCTTGATAGAGCACTCTTTCAAAATACTTTTCAAATCTTTCATTGTCTTCTACTATTTATAAAAACGGTTTACTTTAAAGAAATAGAGATAATTCCGATAGACGCCATCGTCATCCGCCTCCACCAGATTCCCAATATTTGTTTTGCCATTCTTCTTTCCATCTTTTATGTCGCCACTTGACAAAGGAGTTAGCTTATCAGCCAACACACTAAGCAGAGTTGTAGGAGAATCTTGTCTGGTTATCAGTTTATACACATTGAATGAATTTTTCATATTCTCATTGGTACCCATAATGAAATTCTGTGCAGAAAGCCATCCTAGGTTCGTATATTGCGCTCTAAGCGAATAAGCCCAAATAAAGGCATAAACGACAAATTGCTCAAATAGCTCCATATCTTCTTTGGTAGGATATGACTCTGGGCAAAATCTATCCACGTATAGAAGTACCGAAGTATCAAATAGCAATCGAGCAATACCATTGCCTATTCCTTTCTTGAAATAGCGGTCCAATGTCTTCACTATAACATTATCGTTGATATAGAACCCCTCATACTTGCTATTGTCCTGAATGTCCTTTAGTATGGCATAATAATGCTTCGTATATTCAAAGAAAGGTTTGCCAGCTATAATTGGAGCATCCAATTGAAAAGCGTTGATGTTACGAGTTCCAGAAACAAATGGCATGGCCGAAGAGTTTACCATATCTGCATAACAATAAGCACTCTTGTAGAATTGTGCATAAGGAGTTCGTGCAGAGCGAGTAATCCCTTTGAACATGTGGATATTACGTTCATCCAGCACTTCTGCTCTATTGCCATTTACCCATTCCTTGATACGATATAGATAGTTTCCGAAGAAATCAGCCAAACCACTTTGAGATATTTGTTCCCATCCCTTGACAATTCTCTCTACCTCATTTTCCTCTATACCAATCATTTCACGTAAGTGATAAGCTTTCAGCAAATCATGTGGATATAGGGCCTTGCCACGAGCATTCTGAGAGTCAAAGAACTGAAAGGCCTCGGAAACATCCGATGTGACAACTACAATAAGCTCACATCTGTTTTCTATAAACTCTTCCAGCTTTCTGCACTTTCGTTCCTTTACATAATAGTCTTCTTTCTGTTGTTGATTTTCATCTAAATCTGGTTTACTAACTCGTCGTTCCAAAGCACGATAATTATTCGCTATATTGCGAGCATTATACTCATTGTCATATAATTCCTGTTGGAGAAAAGCTATATCGTTCTTCCCCAAAGCCTTTAGCAATAAAGAGAATGTAATGATTCGCTGTAACCCATCAACAATATCATACGATCCATTGCTTTGATGAAGAATCAGAGTACCGACCCTATAGCTTTCCTTATTGCTATTCATCGCTTCGATTATATCATCAAGCAACTGGATTGCATTACGAGCAGTCCACTTATATGGACGCTGATAGATAGGGATGGACAGATTTACATCATTTATGGATTCCCCACCATTCGAAATTGCTTGACGAAGAAGCAAGTCACCAATAGTCGTTATAGACAAAGTAAGCTTATCTTTTGGAGATTGTTGTTCAACTGTATGTATTTGCGAATTATCTTCTTTTGCCCTATTGATAATGATAGTATTCTCTATGGTATCCCCATTGTCCAATACTTGTATCCATCAATATGAAGATAAGGGAATTTATATTTCCACCATTGTTGCGGAACACCAAATTTTCTTTGTGATTGCACAAAAAAGACAAACTCCTCATCAGACAAAGCACATTTGTTCCTCACAATATACTCATGAGGACACGTAGGCATAGTCTTGGCAAAAGTCCATTGGCATTTACCTATTAAACGACGTAATTTTATTTCATCATATATCATATTTTACAAAAATATTTGTTATGTCGGCACAAAGGTAAGAAAAAGTTGTACCAAATCATAGGACAAGCTCTTTTATTTTAAGAAAAAGGTCTCACAAACCAATAAATTCCCAAAAGTTTCGTTACTTAATGTAGATAAAATCGTATAGAACATGAGAACTCAAGCGAAATTTAAAGAATACATCTGGTTGGTAAATACCATTAACAGAGCCCAAGCAATTTCTTTTGCAGATATTCAAAAGAAATGGCTTGAAACAGATATGAGCGAAGGTGTTGAATTAGCCCGTTCTACCTTTAATCGCCATAAAGATGCCATAGAAGACATTTTTGGCATATATATTGAATGCAACAGGAAAAACGGATATAAATACTCTATTGGGAATTCTGAAGCTTTAGAGTCTGATTCCATACAAAATTGGATGTTAGCCACACTTGCATCCAACAACATTATTAGCGAATGTGTATCATTGCAAGATAGAATCATGCTCGAACCAGTACCATATGAGGGTGAAAATCTCAAACTAATCCTTGATGCCATGAAACGAAACACCAAAATAACCATCCTTTACAAAAGGTATGGCAACACAAATGCCAAAAGCTATACTATCGAGCCATATTGCATTAAATTACACAAACAACGTTGGTATGTCTTGGGGCACTTCCATTATAGAGATTCAGACACACAAGAGACAAGGGATTACTATGCGCTTTTCTCACTTGACAGAATCAAAGGTATAGAATCCACTGATGTTAAATTTGAAATAAATCCAGCCTTCAATGCCCAAGACTATTTCAAGGAATATTATGGAGTACTGATTGGTGATGGAACAGCCATTGAACGAATAAGATTTAGAGCTTATGATTACGAACTGTATCGAGTACTAGACTTACCTCTTCATACTAGCCAAAAGGCAATTGCTAAAGGCGACAACTATATGGATTTCGAAATCACCATGCGCCCTACTGTGGATTTCTTTGGATATTTAATGAGTAGAGGAAGTCAATTAAGAATTCTTTCGCCAAAATGGTTAGCTGAACAGATACACGATTTGCATCGGGACGCAATGAAAATGTATGAGAAAACAGAATAGCTAAAATCCAGATGCCTTGAAGCAAAATCTGAGGATAGGCTATATGATAGCAG
>CAVKNU010000170.1:0-5677 GCA_963657465.1 Lachnospiraceae bacterium | reverse complement strand
ACAACAACCGCGTATGGCTACAAGATATAATGACATAGTAACGCTGAGGTCAATGCGTCCCGCTTACAACATCAAGAATGAGGGACCGAAAGACTGGGAGACCTTTATCGCTAATGACCAGTTCAACGATTTGCTGAAGAAGACCATCAGTGCCGTAAGAAACAATGACGCCGACTCGCACAAGGCGATTTGGGTGGCAGGAACCTATGGATCGGGCAAGAGCCATGCCGGAGCGGTGTTGAAGCATCTTCTTTGCGACAAGGTGGAGGATATTGCCCGCTATGTGAACGAAGAATATGGCGAGGAGAAATACGCCCTGCTACGCAATTCTATCATGCAGCTGCGTGAGCAGAAACGCCTGTTCCCCGTCAACCTGTATGGCCAGCAGTCAATAGCCCATGAGGCAGACCTCTCGCTGCAGGTGCAGAAAGAAGTAATCAGGGCATTGAAGGATGCCGGCATCAAACTGACAGTGCAGACCGATTTCGACAACTACATCCAGCACATGGAGAGCGAGCCAGACCTATGGAACATGCTCATAGAGAGCAACGAGGTACTGAAGAGCGTGGCTCCCGACCTGGGCAAGTTGAAGTCACGACTGTCGAATGGCGACACAGAAGTGTTGAACCGAGTGACACAGGCATTGAGAAACATGGGTATCAACGTGCCCATCAAGAACTCCAATTTGAAGACATGGATCTTCGAGGTACAGAATGAGCTTCGCAGTCTGGGCGAGTATGACGGTCTGCTGATTATCTGGGACGAGTTTACTGACGTAATGCGCTCCGACCTGGGTGTGCCCCTCTTGAAGATATTGCAGGAGATAGCCGAGGACATGATGAACCCCGAGAACGATTCTTACTTCCTCTTCCTCTCGCACCCTTCTGCCCTGAACTCCCTAAAGGAGGCAGAGCGAGAGCAGACCAGAGGCCGTTACCATTATGTCATCTACAACATGGAGCCCGTCTCGGCATTCCGTATCATGTCGAAGAAATTTGTGGTAGTAGACAAGGTATTGTACGATCAGCGACAGGAATTCTTCTGCTCGCTGCATGAGGACTTATTATCTGACTTCGCTTCATCATCTACCGACCCCGAGCAAACGAAGAAGGACTTGGCGAACCTCTTCCCTGTGCATCCGTCAACAGCCAACCTTGCCACCTACTTCGCCCGAGAGGCAGGTTCCTCCAGCCGAAGCGTGTTCGAGTTTTTGGCTTGTGATGCCGTGAAAGCCTTCTTCGATGATGAGAACATCTTCGCCGACAAAGATACCGTTACCCCCAACTATCTCTGGGACTATGTGCAGGAGTACTTCGAGGGAGACACTGCCCGCTTTGGTGCAGTGACAGAACGCTTCAATTCCCACCACTTGGCGGTGGAGGCACAAGGTGCAGACTACCTTGCCGTGTTTAAGGGTATACTGTTGCTCAACGCCCTCAACAACATTGCCAACAACGACAGTGTGACACCGAGCGAGGAGAATATCTACAATCTCTTCGAGGGTACACCTATATATAATAATGTGGGAGAAATCCTGGAATACTTCAACGACAAGAGTATCATCCAGCGTCAACCCAACGGCAACTATTCCATCCTCTTCACGGCATTGCCCACCGATGAGATACAGAAAATCAAGGAGGAGCTGAAACTGACCAATTTCCTCTATACCGAGCAGGTCATCAACTTCGGCGACACCGCCAAGAACTTTATGACCAAGCACCTCTCGCAGGTGGCACGCCCCGTGGAGTTCCAGTTCTTCTCATTGGTGAGCAACGAATACACCCTGCTCAACAAGATAGAGGTATTCGCCAAGAAATCGAACTCCTACTCCGTATTGCTGGCGTTCATGGTGGGCAAGACCAAGCAAGAAATCTTCGAACTGAGAGACATTGTGGACAAGAACAAGGAAGATGAGCGTTTCCGCAATATCTGTTTTGTGATGCTGGAAACACCGATGGGAGAGAAGGAGTTTGAGCGGTTCATCGAATATCAGGCCAATGCCACCTGTGCCCAGAAGCACGGTCTTGCCAACCAGCAGAAAACCTATACCAAGAATGCCGGCGACATGGTCTCCGCATGGCTGAACGACATCCGTGGCGGCAGTGTAACCTTCTGTCTGCGCAATGACGAGTTGACCATTTCGGGAACGAGATTCGCCTCCACCATCAACATATCCATCGCTCCCAATATCTTCCCCTCAGGCCCGGAGGCACTGGACATCATCCGTACCCGTTCTTCCAACACGTTCTGGAAGAAGGCTTCGGTAAAGACCACGGTGGATGCCGTCCTGTCATTCCACACGAAAGAGGAAATAGTAGCCAAGTGTGGAGGACCAGCCAAGCATGTGGAGTATCTGCTGCAAGATAGCGTGGACGAGAACTTGGAATGGAAGTCGGACATTAACCCCGAGCATCCATTGAAGAAAGTAAGCGACTATATTCAGAACGTATTCAACCATACTAACAAGAACCAATCGTTTAATCTTGGCGAGAAGTTGGTGGGGCTGACCTTGCCACCCTACGGACTGTTCCAGTCGTATGCGCCGATGGCGATGGTGGCCTTTGCCATGCGCAAGTATGCCGGCAAGATATTCGACCTGAACGGCAAGCCAAGGACAGCGAACCACTTGGTGGATGACATCGTGGAAATGTTTAAGGCATGGGAGAGCGGGAAGACTTCAGCAAAGCTCAACTTCATGTTTGAGAGCAAGGAAGCAGGCTCCATCACCAAGAACCTGATCAAGACATTCAAGCTGAACAAGCTGCCGAAGTATTCCGATGTGAGCAGTCTGACCGATGCACGGTGGGCGATGACCCACGAATATTCAGCCAGTGTGGGCTATCCGCTCTGGTCACTGAAGTATGTGCCGGATTGTTCACCCGAAAACAAGGAACTGATAGACGGCATCATCAAGGTCATCACCGACTCGGAAAGCGTGAAGAATCCTCAGTTAATGGCGAAGGTGGCAGAGGGACTGAAGAACAACTTCGAGTTGGGCAACCTCCTACTGCTGTCTGCCAACAACTTTGAGAAAGGTTTCAATAACTATGTCATGGGGTTAGAATACATCAACCTGACAGAGGAAGAAATACCCGAGGCACGGAAATTCCTGGAAGGACACCTTGAGGGAACCATCGGTCTGTGGACAGAGAGAGGCGTGGAAGACATGCTGCAAAAATGGCGTTTGGCACAGCAGCAGGAACGTGACCGGGAAGAAAACAAGCAACGGTACAAGGAGGAGCTGGAACGATACAAGAAAGAGGCGGCCAACCAGGCTACCGAGAGTACAGGCAACCCCGCATGGATGAGTGGCGGTAGTCAAAACGGGACAGAAAGTACAGCGATGGCTGCCTCGCAAATAAGAGACAGTGAGGATCTGAAAGCAAAGAGAAGCGAACTTGCCAAGAAGGTGATGCCGCTGGCCTCTAACCAGATGTTGCGCGACTTGCTACAAGACCTGTGCGACCACGCAGACGAACAAACCCTTAATATTATCATGAAGCATGTTTGACGACAACAGATTCAAGGCAGTGGCTTCCTTCGAGGAGTTGAGAACTCTGGTAGAGGAAGACAAACATATCAACGGAATGGGAGCGGCTACGGCTAACCGCTACCCAATCCGTTTTGTACTTTTCGATGATTTCCATGACAGCTTTGAGTTTGTCATGTATATGCAACAGGAATGTGGTGTGGCGATACAGAGCGTGGACAAATGGATAGATGCCGACTATCCCGATCTGCTGATTACCTATCAGGAACTTGGCGAGCATATCGCCGACTATATCCGTTCGCTGAATGGTCGTGACAGTGTGGTCACTCCGTTCTCAGAGTTGGCACGCTTCTATGACAACCAGGAAAGCCATACCTTTGACGCACTGGTCAAGACATTGAAGTCGATAGAGGCATCATCAGAAGGATTGGAACACTCACAGAGAATCTACATTCCCATCGTAGGCTTGGAGGGCAAGATGAGCGCCTTTGAGACGGACACCCAAATATCGGTGTGGCATCTTCATAACGATGAGGTTGTGTCTAACAACTACACGATGATTCTCGTGGACGATGACTCCTGCTATGGAGTCAAGAATATGGAGAGCCAAGCCAACGTGGTACATACGGTAGGCGAATGGCTGGACATTTGGAAGAACACGGAAGTACATCAAAGGAAGACCATCGTCTGCACCTCTCGCTCCATCTTTGCCAATGCCAAGTATGCCCAGCCGGATAATGCCTTCAGCTATATATGCCCCAGGAATGCCTATGAGTTCTTGAAAAGCGGTTTACAACTGGAACTTGGGGACATCCCCTATCAGGAAAAAGACGAGGAGAACTGGCGACTCTTGGCAGAGCAAATAGACCTGTCCGAAAACTTCGATCTCAGTTCTTTCGTTCCCCATTATTTTGAGGTGAGCGAAATCTCCTCTTACAAGAATTTCCTAAAAGTGTGGTTTGCCCGCAGTGGTGCCTTCGACAGATGGTTACTGTGTGCTTATTACCAAAGTGCACACCCCGGAGACGGGTTCTTGCAAACGTGCCTGGGCAAGTTGACAAGCTATGGCAATACCGACTTGTTTACGGAGATAGCCATGTATATGACCTCCATCAAGACCGAGCGGGAGGAACGTAGTTACTGCCTAAACGAGGCGGGGAAGAAGAATGTAAAACTGACGGAATCGGTGGAGGTGGTTGTGGGCAATCGTCTGGAAAGCATTGCCAAGCGAAATGGGTACCACGAGGCCATCAAGTATTTCTCGGGCATCACCAATAGGGAAAAGGAACTGGCCATCGTTTGGTTGGGAAAGGGATATGTAAATGCCAACGAGGTGAAGGGATTCTTCCCTGCACTATTCGACTATGTACAGCTGCAGCCGGCACTTACGCCACAAGCTCCGTGGCTAAACTTGTATCTGGACTATTACAAACAAGCCAAGTTAAGCAATGTATATACGGACAAGGTGAAGAATATCATCTCAGAGCACAATGCCGATAGCGTAGCCTTTGACACTTGGTATCAATCGCTGAAGACCACAGCCGCCCTACTCTCACAAAGACAGGACATCGAAGTGTATTACTGGATAGACGGATTGGGAGCAGAATGGATTCCTTTCATCCAGGCTATCCTCACAAGACATCAGCAAGACAATATCTACCTAAACGAAGTGATGGTGGCGAGAGCGTTGCTGCCCACTACCACAGAGGTGAATAAGGTAGAGTTGCAACGCCTGTCAGAAAAGGACATCCAGACAATGAAGATCGGGGATTTGGATGCCTTGGCTCATATGTCCACCAATCGCTATCCCAACACAATCATGGAAGAAATGCAAGTCGTGGAGAACGCCATCGAACACATCACCAGCATGTATGCAGGAAAGAAGATTGCCATCGTGAGCGACCATGGACTAACCTATCTCTCCCAATTGCAAGGTGGCTTGAAACTGGCAGGCTTCGAGTCCGACCACCATGGCAGAGTGGCTGGCTGCAAAACAGGAAAGCCTTCTACGGACAAGAACTATTTTATCTTAGACGATGGTAAAACGGCATGTGCCTTAAATCATCAGTCGTTGTGCAGTAAAGTGCCGCGTGACCAAGGTATCCATGGCGGATGTACACCAGAGGAAGTACTTGTTCCGATATTCGTCATTTCCAACAGCCCGGACAACCGTCACTGGAGTGTGGT
>CAVKNU010000169.1:0-5735 GCA_963657465.1 Lachnospiraceae bacterium | reverse complement strand
TAGAGAGCGTAGGCGATAGCTTCACCTGCTTCACATCCATGCAATGCTTCTTCACGCAACAGTCTGCCACTGTCCCCACTATCACCTTGTCATAGCGGAGGCAGTGCATGACGGTAGTACCCACGCTCATGTAAACCACCATGAGCGAGAGCATCAAAGCCATCAATATGTTGAGTGAACGTTTCATACCTATTTATCCTTATAAAAGTCTATTATCCTTTCGAGGGTGCAAAAATAATATTTTTCTATCTAACGTCTCGCAATCACCTCTGAAATATAAGATTATTTAAGACTCAAACACACTTCCCAAAACTTCACCTTGCGGAAAATCGGACTGTCAGTGTCAGCGTCAGAACTTTCCATTTTTACTACGTACCCTCGATGCACCCATTGGCTGATGGCATCCTGAAGGATGGTGAGAAGGTCGAGAAAAACACCGAGGAGAAGTGCGACTTGATGTAAAATCTAGATGCACATCTCTCCGAGATATTCCGAGTTGCTTACCGCCTTGCTGTTTTGCGAGGCGAAAGCAATGAAGCAAGAGAGCGAATCACCCTTCCACTTGTCTGGAATCTTGATGGAAGCTTCACCATTGGCACGCAGGAATCCCTGCGTGCTATATGTTGCTTCCATCTTGCTGAGATTATATGCCATTGGCATGGCGATGTCGTCACCCTCTGCGCCTTCTTGCATTTCTTTGGCATCCCAAGAGAAAGTGATGCTGTCGGCATCGGTCGCCTTTGCCTCGCAAGCATAAGCACAAGGCAAGTTGCCACGGCTCACCAGAACCTTGGCTGGGTCGATGCTTACGTTGTCCTCCGTGATGAGGAGCGCATTGTTGCGAGTATAGGATGCTGCGGCGTTATAGGCGGATTGTCCTACGGCATAGTTGCGGAATCCGATGCGCAGATAGGGTGTGATGGTCTTGAGAAACTTCTGTGTCACGGTCATCTTCATCCTGTTGTTCAACTGTGTGGGAGTCTTTGCATCGTGATAGCTCGCTGGTCTAGCCCTGAAGTAAGGTATCCCATTCCAACTACTTCCTATCACATCCCCCACCTTGCCAGCGGCAGGTCCCAATATTCCTTTTTTCTGTGTTGCCATAATCTAATGTTGTTACAGTCTTGTACCGAGCAAAGTCCGAGCCAAACATATCTTTGGTATATCTTTGATATATGTTTGGTATAACTTTGGTATATCTTTCTTACGGACTTGTACCGAAGTTGTATCGGAGCAGTACCGAGTGCAAAGATACGGAAAATAAAGATAAAACAAGGCAAAACATGTTTTATTTTTGTTTGTTTTAGGAGGAGATACATAGTTTTTCTCCCCAATATGCCGATAATTCAAGAAAAGTTAGTATATTTGCACACGAATTGTGGCACTCTCCCTTGGGGGTGATGCCAATGAATAACATAAGTTGAACATTTAAAACAAGAAAATAAGAAACAGAAAATAACAATATAACATATACATATTGATTTAAGCGTTTACAATTCGGAAATATCCTTGAAATTTGGCGATAGATAAGATGTTTCGTTCGAATGAAAAGTGAACGCCTGCGCTATAGCGTGGGCGAAACTTATCGAACGAAACGGGCCACGCCAAATGCCTAAGGATATGATAAGTGAAGCTCACGCTTCTTTTGTCTATCCTTGAGCATTTGTTGTTTTGGCTCGTTTCCCGAAAAAGTTTACGCTCTTACTCTATAGCGGCAAAGAAATGTAAGCGTCCCTTGGCACATTTGGTTTATGCAATGGTGTTGTTTTTTCTTGCCACTATTGGATTTTTATTTGGTTAAGAAAAGATAATATTAAGAATATGCCAGTGTCAATGAATATTGCAAAGGCTAATAAGTTGGATGATTTTTACACTTTAATGCCAGATATCGAGAAAGAACTTTGTCATTATTCAAGTTTCTTTTTTGATAAGGTTGTGTATTGTTGTTGCGACAATCCTGATTATAGTAACTTTTATAAATACTTCAAACATAATTTTGAGAAGCTAAAACTGAAGTTATTGGTTGCTTCTTGTAAAATAGGTTTGGCTTCTGGTCGTTGTGTAAAATTTAATGGTGTTGAAGAATTGGAGTATTCCGATGTAGATGGAAGTATAGGAAGTAACTGGTTTTGCTCAAGGGTTGCCAAAAGTGATATTATAGTAACTAATCCTCCATTCTCTAAGTCAAAAATGCTTATATCATATTTAATAAAACATGGTAAGAAATTTATACTTGTAGGGAATAGGAACCTTATAACGTCTGATAAAATGTTTTCTTTGTTTATGGAAGATAAAATCCGTTTAGGATATGGCTTTGAAGGAGCAACAGGACGTTTTTATATCCCACAAATTCTGTATGGTCATTATAGTAAGGATGTGAACAGAGATGCACAGAATCTTGTAAGGTTTAGAAACGTAGTTTGGTTTACGAATTTAGATATAAACGTTCCACCTAAAGTAAGAAGTTATACTAAAAAGTACGATTCTCTGTATTATCCAATATATGACAACTATGATGCTATTAATGTTGATAAAATAAGTGATATACCCTATGACTATTTCGGTGAAATGGGCGTCCCCATAACCATATTGGAAGGTTTTGACTATCACACATTTGATATTATGGGAATAGATCGTAATATGGAAGGGAATACGACAGGTAAACGCTTTAGTGTCAACGGTAAAGATAAATATGTTAGAATCATAATTAAAAGAAAACAGGCAAATGAGCAATTATAAGTTATATGAAGCTGATTTTTTACCAATAATGGAATCCCAACGCCAAGATTTTTTTGATTCTCTTGGTGTAGAAAAACGTCATGGTTCATTTTTGATTAAGTTTACAGACAAGAATTATAAATGTATGCCATATTTAGATTTGGCTTTAGATTCTAAAATCCATGGTTTATCTTTCTTTTCTGGTGGAGGAGGCTTGGATATTGGTGCTCAAATGGCAGGTATAAAAGTATTATCTAGTTTGGATTTTGAAAAGGATGCTATAGCAACATTAAAAAATAATAAGTTTTTTGCCCACACAAAGCATCGATTAGATGATATAAGAAATGTAAAAGCGCAAGATTACAATCAAATACTCAAAGATAACAATCCTGAGAAATTAGTGTTGTTGGGTGGACCACCATGTCAACCTTTTTCTAAGGCAGGCTATTGGAAAACGTTGTCTCAGAGATTGGGGCCTGATGATCCTAGAAATATGATAGGGGCATACCTGAAGATTATTGATGAAATAAGACCCGATGGTTTTATCTTGGAAAACGTAGAAAGTATTCTCCACCCTCATAACATTCAGGCTGTTAACGATTTGGCTGAAGCTATTGATACGATGAATTATCATTTTACATTAGTAAAGGCCAATGCATGTGAATATGGTGTTCCACAAAAGAGAAAAAGGGTATTCTTTGTAGCTTCAAAAAAGCCAATCTCGACAATGCCAAGTCCCACTAATTTTGAAAACCCACAGAAAGGTCAAATGCCATATGAGAGGGTTATTGATTGGATAGGACGTTTTGATAAGGAAGAATTAATTAGTGTCCTAGATAGTACAGAAGGATTACACCATGATGCACTTATCCAAGTGCCACCTGGTGGTAACTATATTTCTCTTTCAGAAAGGCGTGGTCATTATCCTGGTTTGTTTAAGGCAGGGACAAGATATTGGACATTTTTACTTAAGTTACATCCATATCTGCCTTCTTGGACAATTATTGCTCAACCTGGGCATTGGGAAGGACCTTTTCATTGGAATAATCGAAGATTACGAAATTGTGAGTTGGCAGCAATACAGACCTTTCCTTTAGATTATAAATTTGTAGGAAGTGTACGATCTGTACATAAGCAGATAGGAAATGCAGTTCCATGTTTATTAGCTCAGAAAATGAGCCAGTTTTTAAAACGTGTAATATAATAAAATGAGTCATACAATAATTAGCTTGTTCTCCGGCTGTGGTGGTTTAGACCTTGGATTTAAAAAAGCTGGATATCATACATTTGTCGCAACAGATGTATGGGATGTTGCTTGTGATAGTTTAAGGCTGAATGGAGTCGCAGATAAAATTATATGTTCAGATATTCGAAAACTTGATTTCAAACAATATCATGGTTGTGTTGATGTTGTGATAGGGGGACCTCCATGTCCTCCTTATAGTCAGACTCGTCATTATCTTATAGGGAAGGTTGGTGGATTTCAAGATGAAAAAGCAGGTTTTGCAGTTCCCGAATATTTCCGTGCAATTTCAGAAATACAACCTAAGGTTTTTTTGTTTGAAAATGTTGACGGTTTTACTTTCAAAACATATAAAGAACCGATGGAGTTTGTTAAGGAAAAATCTGAAGAGTTAGGATATAATATTACATATAAAGTAGTAAATGCAGCAAATTACGGAGTACCACAAACGAGAAAAAGATTTATATGCGTTGGTATACAGAAAAAATTAGGAACATTTGTCTTTCCACCCGAAACGCACTCTGAAAAAGGAGAGCTCTTGCCATGGGTAACTTGTGGTGATGTTCTTGGTGATTTTGATAATATAACAGAGGAAGAAAAATCGCAACGTCCAGGTTCTAAAGACTATGAGCTATTGCTTCAAGTGCCACCTGGGGACAATTATTTGTATTTTACAGAAAAGCGAGGTCATCCTAATCCAAAGTTTAAATGGAAATCACGATATTGGACATTTCTTTTAAAATTATCACCAAATAGACCGTCATGGACGATACAGGCAAGTTTTTCAAACAATCAAGGTCCATTTCACTGGAGAAATAGATTCCTAAGAATAGAAGAAATAAAGCGCCTTCAAACGTTTGATGATGACTACCTGTTGGCTGGTGATTTTAAGGATAAATGGCGGCAAATTGGTAATGCTGTGCCCTCAAAACTAGCGTATGTATTTGCAAAAGAAATTTTAAAATATATCTAATTATGGCTGAAACTCATTTACAACTCAATCACGATGGTACAACAGCAACTAGGAAAACAAGTTTGTGGCCATCCAAAATTGAACAAAGAAAAGAAGTAATCCGTCAATTGTTCGAACAGAACAATTGGCGTGTAATTTCAATAAATAATATTTCAGGAGCATTCTGGAAAATTATAGTTGAATGTCCAACAGATACACTTAAAATCAATCTCTATATATCATCTATCCGAGATGAAAGTCGACAACCAGATGAGTTTAAAATGCAGTTGGGAACGACGTATCCAACATCAAATGAGAACGATTGGATTACTTTAATTTTGGGTATTTATGTCATAAGCGAAGAAATGCAAAAAGACGAGTACATATTGTCTGGGTATAGTACGGAAAGTTATAATTTTTCAACAAATCCAAGTATTAGAGGTACTCGTACTTCTGGTTTGCAGAGAGCTAAATTGTTAGGAATGTATAGTACGGAAAGAAGTGTCCTTTTTAGACCAGAGTTTCTTTACTACTATATAATGCAGAGTGCAAAAGAATCTTTTGCTTTAAAAAGCTATAATGGCATTTCGAATAATGGGAAAAATGCCTCTAATGATAATTTATTGTATAATTATTTGCCTGCCCTCCGAACCAAGCCATTCCTCCTTTTGGCAGGTATCTCTGGTACAGGTAAGAGCCGCATCGTGAGGAAGTTGGCACAGGCAACGGTGACTGAGAATTTGCAGAGAAAATATGATAAGGAATACAAGGGAACGAACTTTGCGGAGGATAGATGGTCGCTGCATTCTCCTGCCAATTTCC
>CAVKNU010000168.1:0-5766 GCA_963657465.1 Lachnospiraceae bacterium | reverse complement strand
TTTTCTCAGAATATACTTCTTCTTTGAAAACATTGACGTGCTTTTCTTCTACCTGTGGTTTCACATCCTGTGAGATAATGAAGTCGTCCTTCACCTCTGTATTAGGAACATTCTCCACAGGTTCTTCTTCCATCTTTGTACGATTTGCCTTAGCTGCAAACACAGCATCTATATACTGTGGTCTTGTACGAAGCTTCTCAAGCGTTACCTTAGAGGCATTTTGCTGACTTTCCTTCTTGGAAAATCCCTTGCCTGTACCACCTTCTACACCTTCGATAATCGCTTGGTAAGTAAATACAGGACTGCCATTTTTATCCTTCTGCTGGTCGAGCATCACAAATTCAATCTTTACACGGTTCTTCTGGCTCCATTCGATAAGTTTGCTCTTGAAGTTTACCTCCTTATAAGCCATCTTATCAATGTTTATCATTTGTGCCAAAATACGCTTTTGCATAAAATTCATACAAGCGTTATAACCGCGATCCAGATAAGCAGCACCCACCAAAGCTTCGAAAGCATTTCCTCCCATATAACTATTATGAGAAGAACTGTGCCCATTAGATAATAATAGCTGGGTGATGCCCATCTCCTGCGCCAATTTATTGAGTGTATCACGCTGTACAAGCTTGCTTCGGGTATTCGTCAGAAATCCCTCACGCTTGCCTGGAAAGTGTTGATACACGATGTCGCCCACAACAGCATCCAATATGGCATCCCCCAAGAACTCCAAACGTTCATTGTTCACTGGCTTACCATAAGAATTACGATGCATGATGCTTTTGTGCATCAGTGCCATCTTGTAATAACTGATGTTGTGAGGATAAAAACCAAGAATGTCATACAAAGACAAATAAAGCTCTTTATCCTTATTACGGAAAGAGAGCTTTATTCTATCTATAAAATTACTCAGCATACTTCTTGAATACTACACAGCAGTTATGACCACCGAATCCGAAAGTATTGCTCAATGCTGCACGAACCTCACGCTTCTGAGCTTTGTTGAAGGTAAAGTTCAAGTTGTAATCGAGCTCTGGATCGTCATCACCCTCTTCATGGTTGATAGTAGGAGGAACAATGTCGTTCTTCACACTAAGTACACAAACCATAGCCTCTACTGCACCAGCAGCACCGAGAAGGTGACCAGTCATTGACTTGGTAGAACTAATGTTGAGCTTATAAGCAGCATCACCAAAGACGTTCTTGATAGCCTTAGCCTCAGAGATATCACCCACGTGAGTAGATGTACCGTGAACATTGATATAATCGATGTCCTCTGGCTTGAGGTTAGCATCTGCCAATGCGCGCTCCATTACGAGCTTAGCACCGAGACCCTCTGGATGAGAAGCTGTGATGTGATAAGCGTCAGCGCTCTCGCCCTCACCTACCATCTCAGCATAAATCTTCGCACCACGAGCCTTAGCGTGCTCAAGTTCCTCAAGAATCAAGCAACCTGCACCTTCGCCCATGATAAATCCATCACGACTTGCGCTGAATGGACGTGAAGCATGCTCTGGGTCATCATTGCGTGTTGACAATGCGTGCATAGCGTTGAAACCACCTACACCGCAAGCGCAAATAGCAGCCTCTGCACCACCACTTACGATGATGTTTGCCTTACCCAAACGAATCAAGTTGAAGGCATCTGCCAAAGCATTGCTTGAAGAAGCACATGCAGAAGTGGTAGTGTAGTTAGGTCCGTGGAATCCGAAGTGGATTGAAATCTGACCTGAAGCAATATCAGCGATCATCTTAGGAATGAAGAATGGATTGAATTTAGGACCATTCTCCTCATGAGTACCATAGTACTTCACTTCGTCCTCAAATGTCTTGATACCACCGATACCTACACCAAACACAACACCTACGTTGTCCAAGTCTTCCTTTTCAAGATCGATACCTGCGTCCTTTACACCCTGCATGGCTGAAATCATAGCCAACTGAGTATAACGGTCAAGCTTGCGAGCTTCCTTGCGGTCAATCCAATCGTTGACGTTCAAGTCTTTAACCTCGCAAGCAAATTTGGTCTTGAAAAGGGTTGTATCGAAATGAGTAATAGGAGCAGCACCGCTCTTACCTGCAAGAAGGTTCTCCCAAGTTTCCTCAGGAGTATTACCAACTGGAGTTACGGCACCAAGACCTGTTACTACAACTCTTTTTAATTCCATTTAGTATGAATTAGTTGCTAAAATTACTTAGCGTTCTCCTCGATGTAAGCGATAGCGTCACCTACTGTAGAAATCTTCTCAGCCTTGTCGTCTGGGATAGAGATAGAGAACTCCTTCTCGAACTCCATGATCAACTCTACAGTATCCAAAGAATCTGCACCGAGATCGTTTGTGAAGCTTGCCTCTGGCTTAACTTCTGCCTCATCAACACCGAGCTTATCAACGATAATTGCCTTTACTTTGCTTTCAATTTCTGACATAATTGTAACTTTTAAAATGTTTATAAATTAATTTCTAATTAAAAATTCGGGTGCAAAGGAACACTTTTTTTTTGATATACACAAATATTTTGATGAAAAAAGTGCATTTCAATGCACAAACACCCCTAAGTTGTGCATATTTTTTCCCTTTTTTCTCTTTTTTGTTGGTAATTTCCAATAAATTAATTACTTTTGTACATTATTTAATTTAAACATTTAAACCATATGACATTCACAGAAAACGCCAACAAGATTTTTAATCAGGCTATTGCCGATTATCATATCAAAGACAACATAGATACTCCTATCTGCAATCCGTTCGAGGAAGGCACTATCGAGAACCGCCTTTACCTGAAATGCTGGATAGATACAGTACAGTGGCACTTCGAGGATATTATCCGCGATCCACAGATTGATCCTGTAGAAGCACTCGACTTAAAACGTAGAATAGACAAGAGTAATCAGGACCGCACTGACCTCGTGGAGCAAATCGACTCTTACTTCCGTGAGATTTATAAGAATGTAAAGGTACAACCAGATGCTCGCATCAATACCGAGAGCCCAGCATGGGCAGTTGACCGTTTGAGTATTCTCGCTCTCAAGATTTACCACATGAAGGAACAGGTGGAGCGCCCAGAGGCTTCTGCTGAGCATAAAGCTAAATGCCAAGCCAAATTGAATGTATTGCTCGAACAGCAAGTGGATCTCAGCACTGCCATCGACCAACTTTTGGAAGATATTGAGGCAGGACGTAAGTACATGAAGGTGTATCGCCAAATGAAAATGTACAACGATCCATCAACCAATCCTGTACTTTACAATCAAAAGTAACTCCACCTTATTATATATATGTATGAAAACTGAGCATATCCTTATTATGAGATTTTCAGCCATGGGCGATGTTGCCATGACTGTACCTGTGGTATATTCATTGGCCAAGCAATACCCTACTGTGAGAATCACTGTGCTCAGCCGTCCCTTTGCTCGTCCTTTCTTCGAGAACCTAGCACCTAATGTCGGTTTCATGGAAGCCGACATCAAGGGTGAATATAAAGGCATCAAAGGTTTGAATGCTCTCTATCGCCGACTCATAGCCAAACAATTCACAGCGATAGCCGACTTGCATAGTGTACTTCGCTCTGATTATCTACGTATGCGTTTCAATCTAGCCAACTTCCGTGTGGCCCATATTGATAAGCATCGCAAGGGCAAGCGCAAACTCGTATCTACCAATGGAAAGAAAATGGAGCAACAACCTAGTTCTTTCCAAAATTATGCTGATGTTTTTGCACAGTTGGGTTATCCTGTCCACTTAGACTTTGAATCTATTTTTCCACAAGGTGGTGGAAATCTCGACTTGCTTCCAGCTTCAGTCACAGAAGACACAGCTGAACGTCCTTTGTGGATAGGCATTGCACCGTTTGCCGCACATGCAGGAAAAATATATCCTCCGCAACTGATGGAGAAAGTTATCCAAGGAATTATCCACAAACATTCCCACAGTCGCATATTCTTATTTGGAGGTGGTGCTACAGAAACACCTACTCTCAATGAATGGGCTGAAAAATTTCCACAAGTAATCAATGCTTCCGCACAACTCCATGGATTGTCAGAAGAACTTATCTTGATGAGTCATCTCACGGTAATGGTGAGTATGGATAGTGCCAATATGCATCTAGCGTCACTTGTTGGTACCCCTGTGGTAAGTATTTGGGGAGCCACACATCCTTATGCTGGTTTCATGGGATGGCACCAAGATCCGAATAATGCCGTACAGATAGATTTGCCATGTCGCCCATGCAGTATCTATGGCAATAAACCATGTATGCGAGGAGATTTCGCATGTATGAAGAATATCTCACCGGAATTGATCATTCATCGCATCGACTTTACAATCAAGCAGGCTCAATAAGGCCTGCTTTTTTCGTATTCCCATCTTTCTAAAAACTTATCAACAAAAGCGTTGATAAGTGTATGAATAACCTTTCTAATAACTTTGTGGATATCCACTTCACTTACTCGAAAGCACCAAGAAAGAGGATATCCACAGGGTTATTATTTAGTTTTTAGTAAGTTTTTCGCAATTTTAGACTGAAAAAAGATATAAACTTATTAACTTTGCACCGAATTGGGGAAATGTTGATAAAATAGATAAAGCATTATGAGCCAAGAACAAGATATAAAAGGCCACTGCTGAAAACTCAATACTATACTTGGATAACGAAATAAACAAATATTTTAGGAGTTTTTTATCCACTTATCCACGTTATATCATCATCCCTATATTCTTTTTTAAAAATAGAAATAAAGAAATATAATATTAATGTTATGGTGAAAAAAGAATGGATAGAGAAAGGATACGTTGATGAATCTATCGACGAAGCCTTAGACTTGAAAGCTGAAATCAGAAAGCTTTGCAAAGAGAAAGATGCTATTATCCTCGCTCACTACTATACGGTGGGCGAAATTCAGGATATTGCTGACTTTGTGGGTGATTCTTTGGCTTTGGCTCGTAAGGCCGCTGAGACCAATGCCAAGGTGATGGTGATGTGCGGTGTGCATTTCATGGCTGAGACTTGCAAACTTTTGAGTCCTGACAAGACTGTGCTTTGCCCTGACTTGAATGCGGGCTGTTCACTTGCCGATAGTTGTAAGGCAGAAGATTTGAAGAAATATAAGGAGGAGCATCCTGGATACAAGGTTATCAGTTATGTAAATACCACGGCTGCCGTGAAGGCTTTGACCGATTGCGTGGTAACTAGTGGCAATGCCAAGAAAGTTATTGATAGTTTTCCACAGGATGAAAAATTAATTTTTGGTCCTGATTATAATTTGGGTAACTATATAAACAGTGTTACCGGAAGAAAGATGTTGCTTTGGAATGGTGGTTGCCATGTACATGAGAAATTCTCTGTAGAAGGTATCGTTAAATTGAAGCAAGAGCATCCTGAGGCTGTTGTTATGGCTCACTTGGAGTGTAAAGCTCCTGTGCTTGCTGTGGCTGATGTGAAGGGTTCTACGGCAACCATGTTGCATTATGCAGAGGCTCATCCTGAGATTAAGGAGTATATTATCGCTACAGAGGCTGGTATCTTGCATGAGTTGGAACGTAATTGCCCTCAGGTTACTTTCTATCCTGTTCCACCAGAGGTAAGCGAGGGAGGCGTAGGATGTAGCTGCAATGAGTGTGAATACATGAAGATGAATTCATTGAAGAAGATATACAACGCCTTGAAATATGGTTGGCCAAGTGTAGAAGTGGATGCTGATATCGCAGAAAAGGCTGTTAAGCCTATCGAAAAGATGCTTTCACTCTCCTAATAATGCTTTCGCCCTAGTTT
>CAVKNU010000167.1:0-5768 GCA_963657465.1 Lachnospiraceae bacterium | reverse complement strand
GTGGACCGCTAGGCAATGCCATCTTGAAAAGCTCTGCTGCTGTCTTGTTGGCATTCTTGCCACCGCCCAATGCCTCGTAATCCACGTGGGTTGAGGCTTCCATCTGGTCGTGAAGGGCTTGCATGTAAGTGCTCCAACGCTTGTAATAGAAATCCTTTAGCAAACCTTGCCATTCCTTGTGGGCATAGTCTCGAAGTCCACCTTCGTCGGCACAAGTTCGATTGCCCCAAGTGGTGATTTGCACTCGGGCATTCCATTCGTATTGGTCTTTTTCTGCAGCAGTCTTGCCGATGTTTCTTGCTTGCTCTGTCCAATGTCCCAAACGGAACTCACTGCGAGTGCCGAGCAACTTGTCTTGCAATAGAATCATCTTCAAGAAGCGGTCTGCATCCTTGTCGAAGTCCTTGCGAGCGAAGGCGTTGTAATCTGCAATGGTCTTCAAGTACTGACGGCGGCCCTGGTCGGCAAGGGCTTGTCGGCAGATGTCAACGAGGTCGTACTCAAAATTATTGTTGCCCTGATATTTGTCTGCGACGCTTGCTATGAGGATGGCAGCTTGTCGAGTGTCTTCTGGGTCATAATAGTTATGCATCTTCGACCAACTGGAGGCTTGGAAATTATTGAGTCCAGGACGACCGCAGAAGATGCTCTCGTGAGGACCTTGTTGGTTGTTGCCTAATGGACAGTTGTAGATACTATTGGCTAGTATTGTCCATGCCTGTTCGATGGTGGTATCGTGAACTCCGTATCTAGCGAAACAGTATTCCTTTAGCCAGTCTTCCTTGGTCATCTTTTCTGTTCGCCAAGGTAGTTCGCTCATCAACTCGAACATCACAGGGTTGTTCTCTGATCCCTCCATGGTGAAGCCCCAACCCTTGAGTGAAGAGTGAAGAGTGGAGAATGAGGAATTCTCTTGTCTTTCTGTTGCTAAATAGAAGTTGTTGAGGAGCTGGTCCATTCTGCCGTGTAAGCCTACGTTGGCACCGAAGTTTTCGAGCAGGCAGAAGAGCCAGTTATGTTTGCCATATCCTCCTTCTCGCTTCCAGATGCTAGGTGCTCCAAACATCGGACGGCACTCAGAGAAGAGGTCGAGGATGAGAAGGTCGCCTACTTTTAGGTCTTGTATCATTTGTGGGCGTGGATTCTCCGTCCACCCTTGCACGACCCAGACGGCATTCGGGTTGGCACGCTTCATGGCATCCATCAGTACTTTCCCAGCCTTGCCATAGTCGATGTTGGCATCGTCGTTGCTTTCATGGAAAGGGTCCATGGAGTAATAGTCTGCCTTGCCAAAGAGCTTGGTCAGTTCCTTATAGTATAGGTCTGCAATCTCTGTAAAGCGGCTATCGGTAGGTGATAGGTTGGCGGGACGTTGGTAACCATTCCAGAGTCCACCATCGGTAACATTGAGCCCTAGCTTCTCCTTGGCATCATGTGGCATCATGCCACAATAACCAGGCAATACAGGTTTCATGCCCAGTCCTTTCATTCTGCCTAGTATCTTCTTTTGCAAGGCTTCCTGTTGCTTGTACCAGTTTTGTGGCAGTGGACCGCCCCAACCTTCTAGGTTGTTCATCTCCCACCAAGCCAAGAAAGCAGGACCTGCAATAAACTTGCCTACTTCTTCTTCGGAGTAACCTAGCTTGAGCAACATATTTCTCCAAACACATTCTTCACCCACAATGGCAAGAGGCATGTTGATGCCGTGCAATGCCATCCAGTCGATCTCTTGCTGCCAGCGCTTCCAGTCCCAGAACGCCATCGAATAAGAGAAGGTACAGTAGTTGAAATCATAGCGTAACTTGAGATTGGTCTCATGGCGCTCTTTTTTCTCCACACGAGGTAAGGAGGCTGGCAGGGTGGTTGTCATGTTGTTCCATGAGATGTGAATGCCAGCATAGTGCTTCAGATACCAATTGATACCTACGGCAATGTTCACCCATGAGTTTCCTCGTATGATAATCGGGGATTTCTTGTTGGTTGCAGGGGCTTGGTCTATCTCGAAGAAATCTTTGTCGGATTTCACTAATTGAGTCTTAAACTTGGCAGAGGCTCCAGGAGAGAGCCTGTTGAGTAGGTCGTCGGCAGGATTGGCGTATATTCCCAATGTGGCGACACAGAAAATGCTTAGTAATAACTTTCTCATAAAATGTCAATAGTTGTTTGATTTTTTGGCAAAGATAGCAGAAAAAGCTGACAATGCCAAGTAAAAGGTGGATAAAAGTATAAAAATACCTTATTTATTTTGGATTGTCTTTTATTTCTATTACTTTTGCAAGATAAAGGAAAGGTTCCTATAAGTAAAGATAGAACCAACGAATTCCTAAATATCGAATGTAGAACTGAAAAATAATATAAGGATGAACGTAGATGAATTAAAGAAGAGAATAGCAGAGACGGATGGTCTTTCCAAGACGTTGGGTATGCATTTTATTTCAACTCCAGAGCCGGATACTCTTCAGGCTTCGATGGAGGTGAATGAGTGTAATCGTCAACCTTTTGGCTTCTTGAGTGGTGGCGCATCCTTGGCGCTTGCTGAGAATGTGGCTGGTGTAGGCTCGTTGGCGCTTTGTCCAGGACAGATTGCTGTAGGCATCAATGTGAGTGGTACGCATGTGCTTGCCGTGAGCGAAGGAGATACCGTGACAGCATATGCCAAACTTGTGCACAAGGGTAGGACACTCCATACTTGGCAGGTGGATATTAAGAACACCGCTGGTGATACGATTTGTACTGTACAAGTAACCAACTACGTGTTTACTCCAAAGAAATGACGTCATTTGCATATTATCGTTTGCCTTATCTGCATCATGCCACAAAAATGGTGCAACAGGAAGGTGAGCCAGAGGTACTTGCTTCGGTAGCGGAACTGAATGGCAAGGAGGGATTTGTTATAGCCCCCTTCTCGCCATCTAGCGAATGCCCTGTGCTTTTGATTCATCCTGACGAAGTGAAGCATATTGCTATTAGGGTAGATGAAAAGTTGTCTGGAAATAATTCCTATTTACAAATGAGAAAAAGGTTCGGTCCTTTTCAAGAAAAAGCAGCCTATGCGCATGATTTTGCTTGTTTTCATCAGCATTTGGAAAAGGGAGAATTTCAAAAGATAGTTTTGGCTAGACAATCCTCTATGAAGATAAAAATATCATCTGTAGAGGAACTTTTCATGAGAGCTTGCAACTTGTATCCTCGTCTCTTCGTGGCTTTGGTCTATACACCGCAATCGGGTATGTGGCTGATGGCTACCCCAGAGATATTGCTCAAGGGTGATGGGTGTGACTATGCTACGATGTCGCTGGCGGGAACCCAAAAGGCTGAGCCTTCCAAGATGGTAGCAGACTATCCTGTGGAGGGCGTGGAGTGGTCGCAGAAGAATCGAGAGGAGCAGCAGTATGTAACCGATTATATCGAACAGTGCGTGAAATCCTTTACCGACGATTATTCGCTTAAAGGTCCTTATACCACGATGGCTGCCAGTCTCTACCATCTCCGTACGGACATCGCTTTCCGTCTGAAAGATACGAACAGGTTGGGTGATGTGCTCGAAAAACTTTATCCAACGCCAGCCGTTTGTGGTATCCCGAAGGATGAGGCACGCCAGTTTATCTTGCAGCATGAGCATCAGCCGAGAAAATACTATAGTGGTTTCGTGGGATCTCTTTCGATGGCAGGCAAGACGCATCTTTTCGTCTCCCTTCGTTGCATGAATATCCAGCAAGATGGCGAGGACAGTATTTCTCCTCAACCACAGGGGCGATATACCTGCGAACTCTATGCGGGCGGTGGACTCTTGGAAGAGAGCGAGATGGAGAAGGAGTGGATGGAAACGGAAGCGAAGTTACAAACGATAAAAAATGTATTGAATGTTTAGTAATATCGAGAATGTCAATGTCTTGACCAGTGTACTGCAAAGTCACGGCGTCAGAAGAGTTGTGGTTTGCCCAGGCAGCCGCAACGCCCCTATCGTACATAATCTCAACGAGCTGGATGGCATCACTTGCTATCCTGTGACCGATGAGCGAAGTGCTGGTTTTGTGGCTTTGGGACTGGCGATGGGCAATCCTTCGCCTTGTCCAGACCCTGTGGCAGTTTGCGTTACATCAGGTTCGGCGTTGGTCAATCTTTATCCTGCCGTCGTTGAGGCTTATTACCAGAAGTTGCCAATCATCTTCATCTCTGCCGATAGGTCAGAGGCTTGGATAGGGCAGCAGGACGGACAGACCTTGCCACAGGCGAATGTCTTTGGCTCGATGGTCAACAAGAGCGTCAATCTGCCAATCATCCCAGGTTACTTGACGAAGCATGATGAGGAGGGTAAGCGACTGCACGATGAACAAGCTTGGTATTGCGAGCGAATGGTACACGAGGCGATTATCGACTGTGTGCATCGCAAGATAGGACCTGTACACATCAATATCCAGATAGCCGAACCGCTCTATCAGATAATGGCGAGTAGTCTTCCTGAAACGCATTGGGTGGACTATGTGAAGACCGACCTCTTTGGTGGCGGGTTCCATTATGGCGATTTGCTCGATTTCTTGAATGCCAAGAAACCGATGATAGTCGTGGGACAGGATTATCCTCAGACGATGCTCTATGGCATCAAAGATATTCAGCAATGGGCGGTAACGCTCATCGAACCTTTGGCGCTGGCTACATATAGCAAGGACCCTGCACAGTGTGAACTTTCCTACGACCAACTGGTAGGCAATTTCGACGAGGTACTTGCCAAAATCGAATGGAAGACGAGTGTAAACGTAAAAGATTTCAGAGGAAACGTTAGGACTGTAGAGACAGTGGCTTTCATGCCAGATTTCATCCTCTATGTAGGTGGCAATATCGTGAGCAAGCGACTGAAGCAGTTCTTACGCAGAGCGACTGAAGAAGGTGCCAAGGTTTGGCGTGCAAGCAAGAATGGCGATTATGTCGACACCTTCATGCGCATCGACCGTATCTTCCAATGCGACCCAGATAGGTTGGCTGAGGCAATGACGGATTTCGACCAGACTCATAAGGATGAGGTGAATGAATATAAGGACTTGTGGAGAGATGCCCTGAAGATGGCGAAGAAGCATGTCTACGATTATGAGCCACCATTCAGCAGTATGGCGACCGTAAAATACTTCCAGCAGGAATATCTAGCCAACTCGGTGAGAGGGGATACTTCGGAGTGTCGTTTGATGTATGGCAACAGTTCGGCTATTCGCTTGGCTTGCATCTATGCTCGCCAATATGTGCATTGCAATCGTGGTGTGAATGGCATTGAGGGAACCTTATCGACGGCAGCTGGTTTGTCAATCTATCTCTCAGAATATCAATCGCCAGATGCTAAGAGCCAACAGAAGGTCTTTTGTGTGTTGGGCGACCTGAGTTTTTTCTACGACCAGAATGCCCTTTGGAATCAGAACCTGAATGGCAGCCTTCGCATCATCGTGCTCAACAATGGTGGTGGTGCCATCTTCGGAAAGTTCAAGGGACTGAAGGAGAGTAAGGCTAGGGAAAAGCTTGTGATGGCGGAACATCGTACCTCTGCCTATCATATCTGCCAGGCGCAGAATGTGGAATATCGCAATGCTGATGATATGCAGTCGATGAGGGAAGGTGTAGACTGGCTCATCCATACGGAGAGCGACCGCCCGATGCTCTTGGAGGTATTCACCGACATCGACATAGACAATGAAGCAATAGAAAATTATTATAAGAGTTTAGAAATATGAGAGAATGGAAAAAGATAGAAGGTTTTGATTTCAAGGAAATCATCTTCGAGG
>CAVKNU010000166.1:0-5852 GCA_963657465.1 Lachnospiraceae bacterium | reverse complement strand
TTACCATCAAGGATTACATAGAGATGTCAGACACTTACAAGCTCGCCTTTCCTAATGAGGAGGTGCGCAAGGGCTTCTCCAACAGCCTTTTCCGCTACTATGCCCCTGATGGGATGGATGACCGTGACGCCATTTATATGGCATGGGCAAAGAACTTTATTCTGAGCGCAGAGGACAATATGGAGGCATTCCTCCCTCATCTCCAGACCTTCTACAAGAAGTTCCCATACACGCTGATAAACAACAATGAGCGTCATTACCAAGCCGTGCTCTATACCATATTGTTAATCCTAGGATGTGACGTTACCCCAGAGGTGCCAACATCCGATGGAAGAATCGACATGGTGCTGAAGACCAAACGCAGCATCTATGTGCTCGAACTGAAATACAAGAAGGATGCCGAGACGGCGATGGAGCAAATCGAAAGGAAAGATTACGCAGCCGCCTTTGCCGATGACAGCCGAAAGAAATATAAGGTAGGTATCAACTTCTCGGAAGATCGCCGAAGCATTGACGATTGGAAAGTGGAGGCGTTGGCATAGGGAAATGTCGCCGCTCATTATATATAATAAGGTATGATAAAAGAAAAGCAGCATCAGTCTCTTTGTGAGATGATGCTGCTTTTTGCGTTGTAATGCTCTTATTTCTTTCCAGCCAACAATCCATTGATGACAGCCGCTGTAAAGCCGCCTTGCTCCATGGTGTTGAGCCCCTTGATGGTGCAACCGCCAGGAGTGGTTACCTTGTCGATGGCTGCCTCTGGGTGCTCGCCAGTCTCCTGTAGCAACTCCACTGCACCCTTCACGGTTTGCAGCACAATCTTCTGGGCATCCTTTGCCTTGAAGCCCATCTCTACGCCGCCTTCCACGTTGGCTCTCACATAGCGCATGGCATAAGCGATGGCACACGACATGGCGGTGGCAGCAGGGAAGAGGCGTTCTTCCATGATGAGGCTCTCGCCGAGTTCATTGAAAATATCTGTTACCTGTTGAATCTCGTTAGCGGACGCATCCACAGGAGTGATGAAGGTCATCGACTGCTTGTAAGCGATGGCGATGTTTGGCATGACGAGGAAGAAGGTAGGTGTGATGCCGTCCTTGTCGAGCCATTCCTTAATCTTTGCCGATGGCACACCAGCGGCTACAACGATGAGCTTCTGGCTCTTGTAGTCGAGCACCTCCTTGATACCTGCCAAGGTTTTTTCTACGCACCATGGCTTTACTACCACGCAAACGAGGTCTGCTCCGTGGCAAGCCAACTGGTTGTCGAGTGTTACGCTGGCACCTTCGCTAGCAAAGTGGTCCAATACTGGTTGGTTATGGTCAGAGACCGTAATGTCTGATGGAGTGAATTTCTCACTCTTCAATAAGCCTTCTACCATGGCACCGCCCATGGCTCCTGCTCCGATGATTGCTATTTTCATTGTTTTCTTTTTAGATATTTCAAGAAATCATCTATCCCTATCACTTCTACCTTTGGAAATGGGACAGATGCCAATTCGTTAAAATGCTTATCCTCTGACACTATGAAGAGTGCATTGCTCGCTATTGCGCAATCCACAAATTTGTTATCATCTTCATCAGTTTTGATAAGCCCAAAGCTTATCAAGTTCTCCTTGGAGTTGCGAGGCAAGATAATCAGTGATAGCTTTTCTCAGTCCCTCCAACTCCTCTTTAGAGTTCATGACAGATACAAGGTCGAGCAGCTGAAGCTGTGCCTCGTTTAGTACTGTACGTTTAGTATGCATAATTCATTCCTCCACAATTATATTATTATAGCAATACGAATGCAAAGATACATTGAATAATTGAATGCACCAAACTTTTTGGGCATTTTCTACTTCACCAGCTTGGTATATAGCTTGAACAGCTCTGCCACGCATTCGCTCTCCGTCATCTTGGTAGAGAAGCCGTAGGCTTGCATCACGAGGCGGTCGTTCTGGCGGTGGGCCTGGAGGAGCTCCTTGGGCATGAGCGTGGGGTCGTAGAGGTCGGCAAGGGAGGAGTCGGGGTACAAGGCCCTGGCGTCCAGGATGTCCCGGGCCGTCTGAGCTATCCTCGCCTGCTGCTCGGCAGTGGGCTGGGGCCAGGGGAAGTTGTTGTACACGATGTCCTTGCTGTAGCGGTAGCGCATCTCCAAGCGACCGCACACCGCCCGCATCCACGCCATGTGGACGTTGCTCTCTAAGATGCCGAAGTGGTAGAGGTTGGCGTTCTGTATTGTTAGAACAGCATCGCTTGCAATACATGTCGGCTCTATAAATCCCATAGGAATATATTTCCTATTCTCCGAAGAGTGTCGAGGTACTATAATATATTCAGTTTCCGATGCTCTTCTCTCATCGAAGAGGGTTGGCATTTCTGCTTTCTTTCTTGTAGCTTCCTTTTTACTCTTTAATCTGAATTCTTTGACTGCTTCCACACGCCTTCTTACTTCTGGCAGAGCTTTCAATTCCGAAGGGGAAGCTCCAACAAGCCAAAGACACCAACGCTTTTTCCCATTCAGGAATTCTTGTGCACCGACAAAAGGTCGAACAAATTTTGCTGCATCAGGTTCTTTTGCCATGAACTCATTGTATTCGTCAACTTCAATAATGAGATTTCCGTCATCAGTCGGCTGGCTTCCCTTTGTCATAAATGGACTATCGCAAAGTGGTTTCGTGCGGCTCTCCACAAACACATCCGGCGCCCCAATAAGATACCCATTGATATTCTCCACCTCGCTCACTTGTCCGTTGTCAAACAGCTGCTTCGGCTTATCGTTGGGCGTGTCGGAGAATCCGACTATCACACAATGCACATGCGCCTTGAGGCTTGCCTCGCTGTCCCATCGGAAGGTGCGGTAGGCGAAGTCGATGTGCGTGCCGAACATCTCCTTGAGCGGTTTCCATATCGCCGCCACTTGCTCGCCCTGCGTGATGGAGTTGGTGGAGACGAGGGCGGCACGGATACTGGTGCCCTGCATCATCTGGGCAGCCTTGTAGTACCAGGCCGCCACATAGTCTATCTTGCCGGCAGTCTTGAAAGGCTTGCCCTTCCCGTCTACAAAGACACTGAGCAAGTCAGCCTTCTGCTCCTTGCTCTGCAATGAGTAACCCACAAACGGCGGATTGCCGATGATGTAATCCAGCTTCTCTTTGGGACATACTTCCTCCCAGTCGATGCGGAGCGAGTTGCCCTCATGGATGTTGGCGTAGCTCTTCAGTGGCAGAAAGTCGATGTCGTGGTGGATAATCTTCTCTGTCTCCGCTATCATCTGCGCCTCACTTATCCATAATGCTGTGGTGGCGACGGTGACGGCGAAGTCATTGATTTCAATGCCATAAAACTGGTGGATGCTCACCTTGATAGGATTCTCAAAGGCATTGAGCTGTTCCACACTATATATTTGCTTGATAATCTCGTTTTCCAATCGGCGCAAGGAGAGATAAGTCTCCGTGAGGAAGTTGCCTGAGCCACAGGCTGGGTCAAAGAACTTGAGACTAGCCATTTTGTCTTGCAACTCATGCAACTTCTGCAATCTCTTCTTGATGTTCGGCTCTTCCAGACAATCTTCGAACGCTGTTCTAAGGTCGTTATAAAACAGAGGGTCTATCACCTTGTGGATGTTCTCTATCGAGGTGTAGTGCATACCGCCCGAACGACGAGTCTCAGGATTGAGGGTACTCTCGAACACACCACCGAAGATGGTTGGCGAAATCTCGCTCCAGTCGAAATCGAGCGAAGCGTGCTGAAGAAGAGTTTCACGGAGTTCATCTGTAAACTGAGGAATGTCTATCTCCTCGGCAAACAAGCCACCATTGGTATAAGGAAAGGCAGCAAGCGTAGGGTTGAGATACTTGCTTCGCTTGTCGATGGGGGTATTGAGTACTTCGAAGAGTTGCACCAGAGCCATACGCATAAAACTGGTATCGAACTGGGCGAGATAATCATGAAACATATCTCGCTTTCCGAATATTCCTGCATCCTCGGCATAAAGACAGAACACCAATCTGACACATAATATATTAAGGTAACGGAGCGACTGAGGGTCGTCGGCGTCATACTGAGACACAAAGGCATCATAGAGTTTGCCGACTATCTCGCCAGCCTTCATCGAAACCTCCATCTCTCGCTGAAGGTGAATGCCCTGCTGTTCCACAAGGAACTGCAAGCGATAATATTCCTTCTCCAAGTCTTTGAGAAGAATGCGCGATGGCTCACCCTTCGGGTTCTCCATATCATAGACATCAAACTCTGCAAAGTTGCAAGTCACTATCCAGCGAGGTCGCTCGGAATAAGGAAGTACAGCGGAATATCGTTGTGCTTGCTGGAAAGGGGTGAGCAATGTGCCGTCGCTCTGCTTGATGGCTTGTCGCAAGTCCTTGCCCAGCGACTTCTGCTCTATCATCACATGGGTAGCCGAGATCATACCATCTATAAAAGAGGTATGGTCTAGCTGGGCTTGTTGCTCAAAGCGAATGAATTGCGAAGGGGCTTCCACGCCCATCACTTCCGTGAGGAGTTCGGTCCAGAATATCTGGCTCTCGCCCTTCTCATATCCCCTGCCTTCCCATTTCTTGGCGAAGGCTGCAGCTGCTATCTTTTGTTGTTTCTCTGTCATGTTATGTTGAGTGAAGAGTGAATTCTAAAATGCCAAGAGCGGCAACCAAAAACATTCGGCTGCCGCTCTCTTTGCTTTTCTTTTATGGGTTGTTTTTTATACTTCTTTCAATACTGTTTCAAGTCTATTGATGAAGTCGTCCACATTCTCCTTGGTCAATACTAATGGAGGGAGGATGCGGAGAATATTGGTGCCGGCGCAACCAGTGAAGCAGTGCTGCTCGTGGATGAGCTTGCTGCGCACCTCCTTGTGGGGAATGTCGAGCACGGCTCCCACCATCAGGCCGCGGCCTCTCACCTCGGTGATGTGACTGTTGCGCTTCTGCAGTTCCTTCAACTGATAGATGAGGTATTCTCCCACCTCATGCACGTTCTCTACGATGTGCTCCTGCTCGAACACGTCGAGTACGGCGAGAGCGGCTGTACATGCCAAGTGGTTTCCACCGAAGGTTGTACCGAGCTGACCGTAAACAGGTGTAAACTCTGGAGAAATCAAGACACCACCCATAGGGAAACCATTGCCAATGCCCTTTGCCACGGTGATGATGTCAGGCTGGATGCCGAGCCACTGGTGGGCGAAGAACTTACCGCTACGGCCATAGCCGCACTGTATCTCGTCGCAGATAAGGTAGGTGCCGTACTTCTTGCAGGCAGCCTGCAGGCCCTGTGCGAACTCGGGAGTTACCATATTGCAACCGCCTACACCCTGGATTGCCTCGATGATGCAAGCGCAGACATCGCCCTTGGCGAGTTCCTGCTCCCAAGCCTCCAAGTCGTTGATGGGGAGGTAGGTAACATGCCCGTTGTCATTGATGGGGGCGATAATCTTCGGGTTGTTGGTAGCCTCTACAGCGAGGGATGTTCTGCCATGGAAGGACTTAGACAGGGCGAGGATGCGGGTTCTGCCGTTGGTGAAGGAAGCCAACTTCATGGCGTTCTCGTTCGCCTCGGCACCCGAGTTGATGAGGAAGAACTGGTAGTCCTCATAACCGCTTGCCTTGCCCAGTCGCTCAGCGAGCTTCACCTGGAGCTTGTTGATTACGGAGTTGGAGTAGAAGCCTAACTCGTTGAGTTGCTTGGTCAGCATCTCTACGTAGTGAGGATGGCAATGACCGATGCTAATAACGGCATGACCGCCGTAAAGGTCGAGATACTCCTGACCTTTGTCGTCCCATACATGGCAACCCTTGCCTTTTACTATATTAATATCGAAAAGTGGATATACGTCGTAAAGTTTCATATTATCTAAAA
>CAVKNU010000165.1:0-5900 GCA_963657465.1 Lachnospiraceae bacterium | reverse complement strand
GTCATCAAGCACTCGCATGGTGGTATTGTGCCTTGGGTAACCATCAAGAAGCAAATCTTGAACCATTTGCAGGAGGGGGATGTCTTTGTGAGTATGCTGGTAGATTATTATGGAATCAAAGACCAGTTTGGCTTTCCTGGCTGGGAGGAAGCTAAGGATATTGTGGACAAAGTGGAGCGCATTCGTTTCTTGATGGACAGAATGGCAGAGGATATTCCTGAGCAGTATCGTTTCCGTTTCATTCCATATATTCAACTCCATGAGTTTGAAGGGTTGCTCTTTAGTGATGTGAGTGCTTTCTTGAATAGTTTTACGAAAGACGAATTCGATTATGCGGAATTGCAAGCCACAGCTGAGGCTTTCGAGTCTCCAGAGCTTATCAACAATAGTCCTGAAACTGCTCCTTTCAAACGTTTGATAGCTGCTATACCTGATTATAATAAGGTGGTAGTTGGCATTTGTGTTGCCATGGATATTGGATTGAATAAGATTCGTGAGAAATGTCCATTGTTTAATGAATGGGTAGAAAGGCTGATGAGTTAATCGAATAATCTAGACACTGTCTGGAATATTTTTAGATTTGTCAGACACTGTCTGACAAATCTATAATTATTACTTGTGCTCCATGTAATACTTTACGCCTCGCTTTACGTTCTCTTTCACCGCTTTACTTGAAAAAGTGGCACCAGTTACGCCATCCACGTTGACAGTAGAGGCTTTGGCGGTCTTCATGCCATTCCACTTGTTGAGCAATCCTAGCTTCACTTTGTTAAAGAAGTTGGGAGTCTCTTGGTTGGTGAGGGCTTCTACCTTTATCACCTTATTATTTTTAATATAGATGTAGAGAGGAGTGTTGCCACGAAATCCTCTTATGTCCTTGGCGAGAGTGGTGGTGTTGACCACGTATGTGCCGTCGGCTTGCTTGGTCATCACCTCAGAGTTGGTACGATTACTTTTGGCAACGATGTTGCCTGCTATCCCTACTGTTAGCAATGCTGATAAAATCAAAATTTTCTTATTCTTTTTCATATCCTTATAAAATTCTTATTATTCGGGTGCAAAGGTAATAAAAATGCTCGGAAAAGATAAAAAACAAAGAATAAAAGGGTATTCTGTAAGCGATTTTTTGTATATATTCTCCTTTTTTTGTACTTTTGCAGTTGAGTTTGGGCGAAGGAGCTTAACTCTTAGGTAAAAAAGATGTATTTATGAGTAAGAAAGAACAAATTGTATCCTTTTTGTGGCAGCATGTTTTGTTGCTAATTTCTTTGTGTGTCATGACCCTTGGAGTAGCGGTTTGCGTGAGAAGCATGTTGGGGTCGAGTGTGATTTCTACTTTGCCGTATGTGTTTGAGACGGCAGGTAAGCAAGGGGTGGATGTACCTAGGTTTACCATCGGACAATATACTTATATCATGAATGCCATCTTGGTGGTAGGACAGATTGCCGTGCTAAGAAAAAAGTTTGAGCCAGTTCAGTTGTTCCAACTGTTGGTGGGCTTTGTCTTTGGTTCGCTCATCGACTTGAATATGCTACTTACCAATTGGCTTGCCCCTGTTGACTTATGGCAGAAGATTGTTTCGCAGGTGTTGGGATGCACGATTCTTGGCATTGGTATCGCTTTGGAGGTACGTTGTGGTTCGGTCACGATGCCAGGTGAGGGATTCCCTGTGGCTATTAGTCAGGTGACGGGCATTGAGTTCCCGAAGGTCAAGATTTGCGTGGACTGTGCTTTGGTTATCTTGGCGGTTATCTTCTGTTATGTTTTCTTTGGAGCTTGGCAATGGTATATCGTGGGCATTGGTACTCTCTTTGCTATGGTGTATGTAGGCATGGTAGTGAGGATGGTAGGAAAGCATCTTGGATGGTTCGACCGTACCTTGGCTTATCAACCAGGATTTAGAAGATACGTATATGGCTTGGCAAGATTTATCTTCAAACAAAAGCAATAGCTGCCCTAGGACAACTATTGCTTCTTCTTCATCATTCAGCTTTATTTCATTTTGCAATCTGGCAGAATTGCCATGCAACGTTTTCCTTCTACCGTCTTGAGGATACATCCGATGGTCTTTCTGCCGATGTTTCTCAGGACAGGGACGTTGGATATTTTTACCACTTCCACGTAGTGTACACCAGAGTTAGGAACATCCATAGGCAGGGTTCCGTCTGCTTGCATCTTGGTATGTTCGAATCTGTCCACATCGTCGAAACGTACATAGCGGTTTCCCTTTCCATCTACGAATCCCACGCACACGGAGTCTTCGTCCGTGGCGATGGATGCAAAGATGAGTTTCTCGTTGGCATAGCGCTTAAACACACGCCCTCGTTCTCGTTGTAAAAGTTCCTCAATGGATACCTTGCAGACTCTTCCGCTCTCATATACGAGGATAAGCCAACCCTCTTCTTCGTCCTCATGCACGGCAAGTTTCAGGCGATAGTCTTGCCAGTCATCCTCGTCGAGCACCTTGTATTCGTCTGTGCCCATCAGACAGATAACAGCAGTGATAGGTCGATACCCTTCCTCATAATCATGCAGCACATTCACTCTGAGGCGTGAAGTCTGTATGTGGTCCGTGACAGGAGTTGGCTCTACTGCCTTAGGATAGGTCTTTTCAATTTTTGGTTCTTGGACAGGGATCGGTTGTTGTTCTTTCTTCTTCGCTACCATCAAGTGTGGTACATGTTCCTCTGCCCATTGCTTTCGGATGGCAAGGAATTTTTCCTTGTAGTTGTCGTTTACCTTGCGTGCCGAGGTTCCCATGCGCTCATAGTAGATGCATCCCACGGCAACAGGATTAGGACATGGTTCGATGTCGATGATGAGCACGGTGTTGCTAATGTCTTCATCGAAGTGAGTATGCACATAATGGGCACCTTCCTGACCGAGGTAATACACGATCTGGTTGTTGATATATACCTGATATTTATCGCGCGAACCCTTAAAGAGCGGATTTTTGAGGTCTTCTTCTAGTCCCATCTCATAACCAATGTCTGAGACACCGAGGTAGAGATGGCCTCCATCGGCATTGAGGAAGGCGCAAATCTCTTGCATAATCTTGACTGTCTGTGCTTGTATATCCACTCGCATGGAGTTCTCTGGATAGATGATGGACGTCTTGAACTCCGTATGGAAATCTTCCTTGCCGTAGTTCTTCTTGTTGGATGAAGACTTGTGGAGTTTCAAGAGGGCACGTATCTTGTCGAGAATGTCGCCAGCTTGGGACAACAGTCCTGATTTCTTCACGAAGTTGTGGGATAGCACGAGCGAAGCCAACTGTTGGAGTTGTGGGTCTTCGTTGCAACTACTCCACTTGTAGAGGTCCTCATAATGTTCTTCACTATCTAGGCAACCGATGATGCGAAGTTGCAAGAAGTCGTGGCGCAACAAGGCATTGCGCTCGAAGAGCTCTGGCTCGGTTTCTGCGATATGCTTGATCTTGTCGGTGTCCACCTTGTCGAAGAGAGCAAAGTTGTTGAGTATCTCCAATAGGGTGAGACGGTTGTCGTAATAACTTGTGCGCTCCTTGTTGTTGAGCATGATGGCGAGCAATCTGCAGAAGTTGAGATAGTTGTATGCCTTCAGATTGTCTTCCTCTATCGTGGCTTTGGCATCGATGATGCTCATCAACTCACCCACATATACGGCATCTATAGGCCGACTGTTGGTCAGCTCGTCTTTCTCTTCCTTCGGATTGTAGGTCTCATGGTTGGCATATCCCAACATCAACTGATGGAAAGCATCGGTGAGATTGAATCTGCTCTCTGGCGCCTCGCGCAGGAATGTACCGTTGAGATAGCCATTTGTTCCTTCCGAGATGTTGTCCACTTCTACTATCATGCCACGCTTTAGGTCATCTACTGTCATGCCCGGTGCAGGACCTACCGATATGGAGAATCCATCGCTGCTCACGGCAGGTACACGCTTTTGGTCTTCGTTGTGATTGTTGAGCAGGCAGGTGAGGCGAGAGTTATAGAACAAGTCATTCACTCGCACGTCGTCCTCATATTCTGTTATCATATCGCTCATGGCAAACACGTAGGTTCCGTCGGCATTGATGTCTTTCACATAAGCTCTCAGCAACAATGGCATTCCTTGGTATTCGAAGACATGGATATTGAGCTCTCCGGGATAGAATGGCACCACGTCTTCCAGTACATTGAGCGTACCCTTGCCCTGGCATCCTTCTTCCACTACTTGGCATTCAAACATGAGTTGCCCTGCCAAAGGCTTGGTGACGATGATATCTGTCTCGTCGTCAATGTCTAAAGTCCTGTTCTCCTGGTTGGTAGCTTTTCGCTTCTTGGCAAATAGCGAACGGTTGATGTAAGCCCATAGTTCCTTGTAATATTCTAGTGAGGTTCCCACCTTTCCGCGCAGATTGACAGGAGGTTTCTCGTCAAGGCGTATGGACAGTCCATGCCAAAGTCCCATTCTTGCAGAGAGAGGAAGATAGAGATTCTCCTTGTCCAAGTCTTTGGGCTGTATGGCGATGGCTTGCTCGTTGATGGATAGGATGGTCTGCTCGTTTTCAAATTTCGCAGCCTCCATGTTTTCTTCTGGCTCATTGTTGTCTTGTGAACAGAGCATGTTGGCAATGATGAAGGCATCGTCGCCATTGAAAGGCAAGGCGGCATCAAACTCAGTGTTGCTGAATAGTGAAAGCAATGCCTTCTGGAGCGTCTTGTTAGGGTCGCTGACATTCATCAAGGATACCAAGCGATACAGCAAGGCTTGGGTCAGACTGGTGTCGTAAATCTTATGAGGGGCATTGCGTCCCAGCATCAATTGGATGACCAACACCTCTATCATCGTTTCCTTCGTGGCGGGGTCACTGGCCAATCGGTCGGTTTGCTTATAGATGTTTTCCACGTATGACTGCAAGAGCTTGATCCATTGTATCTGGAAAGGCTTTCTCGTCCAGAGAGCTATCTGTTGGCTTCTCAGTGTGGATAACAAAGGGGCTATGAGTTTTTCCATGATGGAGAAATCAAGCATGAAGATGCACTGCATGATGCTGAACTGCTTGCGAGGATGATAGATGTAGGCACAAGACGACAGTGTGGCTAGAATCTGGGTGCAAGTTTCCTCAGCCTTTCCTTCCTCAAGAATGTGGATGGCTTGAATATAGTAGGAGAGGAGTTCGATGACATCGGTGAAACGCTGCTCTAGTAAGATGCGTTCCGCGTCCTTGCATCGTGGCAGGAGTTCTTTGCTTTGCAAGGTGTCCAGGCAGTGTGTGTGTATCTTTTCCAGGAGTTCTTCCACTTCCTCTTGCGATAGTCCTGCGGAGATGTTGGCAATCCAGTGGTGGCATTTCAGGTCAAACATGTCGGAAGGCGTGTCACCGAGCATGAGGTTTCTGAATTCTTGGGTGTTCCAGGATTCAGTTCCTATCATGTTGCTAAATTCCTTCTCAGACAGTGAGAATTCTGATTTGTCAGCCCCCAATACTTCCACGAGTTTCACTTCCATGTATCTTTGGCGAAATCTAGAGATGCGGCATCTCACCTTTGGTGTAAGGGCGGCATTGATGATGGTGTCGCGGTTCATCAAGGCATTGAAGCCGTATTCATCTTCCAGTTGGTAGTATTCGCCAAGGGTAAGCTTGATTCTGAAGACCACTTCGTCATTCTCCTGATAGTGTTGTCTCATCAGTTTCTCTATGTTCTGGGTCACGAACAACCTGCCAGGTGTGCTTCCCCTCGTCAAGCAATTTATGTACTCAGGCTGTGCTTGCCTCCTCTGGAAGGCTAGTTGTGCCACTTTGTAAATTCTGTCTTCCACCTCGATGACGAACTTATGTTCTTCTTCATCGATGCGTAAAACCTTGGCATTGATTTCTTTGTAATTGTTCATATTTGATTTTGGTTTTAGTTTTTGGGACAAAAATAATAAAAAA
>CAVKNU010000164.1:0-5914 GCA_963657465.1 Lachnospiraceae bacterium | reverse complement strand
CAATCCTTAGCCTGCGCATAGACGTATGGCATCAACTGATATTTCATCTCAGCATTGGCACGGAAGGCATCAGTAAAGTCCTTGCTGATGAGCCAAGGCTCTGTAGGAGGTGCTCCGTGGGCACGAGTATGAGAACTTAAGAAGCCGAATGGTAACCAACGACGATAGAGGTCGTCTGGGCTCTGGGTAACAAATCCACCCATATCATGGCTCCAGAAAGAGAAACCACTCAGTCCAAAGCTCAAACCACCACGGAGGTCGCCCATCATACCAACACTTCCAATCTCGTTGGTTGCGGCATCGCCACCCCAATGCAATGGGAATCGCTGGCTACCAGCCCAAGCACTACGAGCCCAGATAACACCTTCGTTCTCAGGAGAGTTAGCCTTTACTGCCTCCCAAAGAGCCTTGTTATAGCGCAAAGGATAGAGGTTGTGCTCATAGAAACCTGTCTTGCCACTAGCATAGAGACCATCGTAAGGAGCTGCCTCGCCAAAGTCGCACTTGATGACGCTCACGCCCTGCTTGATGAGGTTGGCTATCTTGCCTTGATACCAACTTACAGTCTTTGGATTGGAAAGGTCGAGCACAGCATCCTCATAATTCAGAGTTCCGTTGGCGTTGCGTACAGCCATACCGCCATCCACTAATTCGTGGAAGTAACGGTTCTTAGGCGTGAAGTATGGCAACTGCCAGAGGCAGGTGTGGAAACCAGCCTTTTTCAGCGTCTTCAACATACCCACTGGGTCCTTGAAGCGATCTTTTGCAAACTCATAGTCGCACTGCCAATCTACACCAAACCAGCCTGTGTCGAAATGGATGACATCAGCAGGAATCTTGTTGGCTCTCAACTGCTTGGCTACCTCCAAACCTTCCTTCTGGGAGAAGTAAGAGATGCGGCTCATCCAAGTGCCGAAGGTCCAAAGTGGCAGCATTGGCGACTTGCCTGTTACGTTGGTATATTCGTTGAGAATCTCCTTTGGTTCGCCGAAGAAGACGAAGAAGTCCATCGTCTCGTCGCCCATAAAGAGACGCTGGGCGCCGATATAGCTGGCACCGAAATCAGCGGTGGTAGGAGCTGAGGTATGCATGAAGAAGCCATAACCTCGGTTGGAGAAATAAAATGGTACAGGCTTGTACATGCCATCGGTCTCAGGACCTTGTGGATCTACCACAGAGATGTTTACCTTCTGACCAACCTTATTAAGAGAGGTGAAACTCTCACCGCAACCATAAATGCGCTCTCCTGGAGAAAGCATGAACACAGGGTTGATGCTACGAGAGTTGTCAGAGCCACGCTTGATGAAGTTGAAAGGCAACAGCTTGACCTGTGTACTGTCGTTGTCGATGATATGGCGAGTCTGTGTCAGAATCTTTCCGTTGGCATCACGAAGGATGAGGCGGAATGGGTATTTCTGGATTTCGAGTACGCCATTCTTGTTCTTATAGATGATGCTGTTGGCTGAGGCAGATGTGTTCCATCTGCCTCTGGCGATACGAGCATTTGGGTTGCCAGTGTTCTCGGCGATGTACTCAGGAGAGAACATAGGGTCATTGGCATCATCCATCTTTGGTTCGATAGGTGAGGTGAAGAGGGTGACACGCAGGGTGCGGTCGTCTATCTTCTGAACCTTAATCTTTAGGTTAGGATCGTTGTCGTACTGGGTGTCTGGGAAGTCGAGCATGTGCATGCGGACTGGCCAGTAACCGTTTAGGTTGAAAGCTTGACGGGGTGCCAAGCGATAACGCTTCCAGTTGAGCAAGCCCTCGCCCTTGTTGAGGTCGTAGCCTGCGATGCTGTCTGCCAAGAAATAGGTGTTGGCGAGGTCGGAGAAATCGCCCGACATGTCCTTGGCTTGACATTGCAGATACTCAATGCCGTTGTTGGTCTGGAGCTGTGCCTGGGCTGCCATCACCGAGCCGAGGGCACATAGAGTAAAAAATACTTTTTTCATACGGTTTTCCGATATTTAGGTTTACCTACTATGCAAAAATATACCAAAAAATCTAACAATCCAAATTTTCAAGGCATTAAAAACAAAAAAGATAACATTTTATACATCACATGTTATCATTCTAAATCTATACTGTGGTTATCATACCATTCTCCCAACGTCTGACCACCAAGAGTGACAGGTGACACTTGCGACAGGTGTTTTTTAGAACTCTCCCTTATACGGGCGGGCAGGAAAGCCTCTCCCACTCTTCTTCCTGCCCGCCCGCAGGAAGAGATTTTCTAGAAAAGTTGGTGTCACAAATGTCACCTGTCACTACAAGAAGCCATAGTTAGCCATCGTAAATGCCATAGATAGACTATGCAAATGCCATAGTTAGGCATTACAACTGCCATAGTTAGAATCCTTTAAATACCTAGGTGAGCATGAGAGTAAGTCATAAAATCTCATAGAAAGTCTCAATAAGTCTCGTAAGTCATAGAAAGTCATAAATGCCCCTTGCACAATTTCATATCTTTGCATTGTCTATCAAAGAGAATAAATCTTTAAATTTTAAACAAATGAGAAAAATCGACTTAATCATCATTCATTGTTCTGCGACCCGTGTGGACCAAGACTTCACGGTAGAAGCATTGGAAGCCTGCCATAAGGCTCGTGGTTTCCGCTCCATCGGTTATCACTACTACATCACAAAGGATGGCATCATTTATCCCGGTCGTCCTGAGCGAGAGATTGGTGCTCATGCCAAGTACTACAACGCCCACAGCATCGGCATCTGCTACGAGGGTGGTCTCGACAAAAACGGCAAACCTGCCGACACACGCACAGAAGCCCAGAAGCAAACAATGGAATCCCTTCTACAGAGTCTCTGTCTCGATTATCCTGATGCCGAGGTCATCGGGCATCGCGACCTCCCTTGGGTCAAAAAAGCTTGTCCTTGCTTCGATGTCAAGCAATGGTTAACAGATATTCATTTTCATATCTAGCAATAGATGACCCTAACAGACAAAACTCCCAGCTTCCGCTTTCTTGCAGAAACTGGGAGTTTACAGTATGGAAATGCTACAGACTATAAATCAACGCTAGCATCCTTGAGGTTAACAGCCTGAGCCTTCAAGGTACCCTTGCCCTTTAATACAACCACACACTTGCCGAAGAAAGCCTTGCGCTGTGGGTCGGTGAAACGCTCAAGGGATGTTTGGCAACCATTGTCTGTGCCCAAAATCTTGGCATCACTACCTTCCATGGTAAAGAAGATCTGGTTGTCTGCATTCGGACAGAGATTACCATCCTTATCCACCACGTTTACTTCCACGAAGGTGGTAGGCACGTCCTTGCCAAATGCCTCAGTACCCTGATAGGTCTTCTTCAAGACGATATGGTCTGGCGCACCTGCGGTCTTGATGACCTGTTCGCCCACCTGCTTGCCATTCTTGCGAGCGATGACCTTTACTTCTCCTGGCTCGTAAGTTACACGCCACATCACGTGATATTCGGTACTCTTGTTGTAAGCATCGCCTTCATTCTGCGCACCATAGACGGTCTTCTTGCGGATGCCCTGGCTCTTGCCATTGACAAAGAGTTCCACCTCGTCGGCATGGTTGTAGTAGCACCACATGTCGATTGTCTGACCAGGAATCCAGTTCCAGTGAGGGAAGAGATGGAGCACATCCTTGTTGGTCCACTCGCTCTGATACATATAATAGCTGTCCTTTGGCAAACCAGCCAAGTCGATGATGCCGAAATAGCTGCTGCGAGCAGGATAAGCGTATGGGGTAGGCTCGCCGATATAGTCGAAACCAGTCCAGATGAACTGTCCACCCACAAAGTCATTGTGCTTCACCACATCCCAAGTCTCCTCGTGGGTACTGCTCCAAGAGGCATGCATGTTGTCGTATGCCGAGCACATATAGGAAGGGTCGGTGTATGGCAACCACCATTCCTTAGGGGCTGTCGTGATGCTATCCGATGGCATCTTGTAGAAACCACGAGTCTGGAGGGCTGACACACTCTCAGAGAAGATGAATGGCTTACCAGGGAAGTTCTTTGGCACGTCCTTCACCCACTGGTGATGATAGTTGAAGCCGATGACATCTATTGCACCACTCTTGAAGAGGTGGTTCTTAGGGTCTGGCTCATTACATCCTGCTGTGATAGGGCGAGTACCCCAAGGGTCGTACTCCTTTACTATCTCTGCGAGATGCTGGGTAAGTAGGGAGTTGACACTCAGTTCGTCGCCATGAGCTAGTGTAGAGGCATCATGACCAGCATTCAAGATGAGGTTGGCCTGTTCCAAAGTCAAGGTGTCGGCAGCGGCATCCGACCACTGCTCCAACACCTCGTTGCCGATGCTCCACATGATGATGCTTGGATGGTTGCGGTCACGCTTTACGAGGTCGGAGAGGTCACGCTTGTGCCACTCATCGAAGAAACGGGCATAGTCGCCATTCGATTTCTTTCTGCGCCACATATCAAAGCTCTCGTCCATCACGAGCAGTCCCATCGAGTCGCACATGTTCAGAAGCTCTGGGGCAGGAGGGTTGTGACTGCTGCGGATGGCATTCACACCCATATCCCTGAGGATGGTGAGCTTGCGGTGCATGGCATCTTCGTTGACGGCAGCACCGAGACATCCGAAGTCATGATGTTCGCAGACTCCGTTTAGCTTCAGGTTCTCGCCATTGAGGAAGAAACCCTTCTGCGCATCAAATTTCACATCACGGAAAGCGGTTGTCGTCTTTTCCGTGTCCACCACCTTGCCATTGATGACCAATTCGCTCTTTACGGTATAGAGATAAGGTGAGTTGATGCCCCAGAGATGTGGATTTGCTACCTTAAGCTGTTGCTTCTCGCCGCCTTGGTTCTTAGCCACCACCTTGCCAGCTGCGTCATAGATGGTGTTGCGGACAGACAACTTTATCTTGCTGCCAGCAGCCACGAAATCCACCTTTACTTTCACTTCTCCGTCGGGAGTGGTGCTGACATACTGTCCCCACTGAGGGATGTAAGAGGTGCGAGGCGTATTGTAGAGCCAAACGTGGCGATAGATGCCACAGCCCGAATACCAACGGCTGTTTGGCTGGTCGCTATTGTCCACCCTTACGGCGATGACATTATCTCCCTTCTTATTAATATAAGGTGTAAGGTCGTACTCGAAACTGCTGTAGCCGTAAGGACGAGTGCCCAACTTATGTCCATTGATATAGACGGTGGAGTTCATATACACACCATCGAAGGCGATGACATAGCGGTCGTTCTTCTCCTTAGGGCTCACCGTGAAGTGCTTGCGATACCATCCAGTACCGCCAGGCAATGCTCCACCGCTAGCTCCCGAAGGATTGTTTGGCAAGAAGTCGCCCTCGATAGCCCAGTCGTGAGGCAAGTCGAGGTGACGCCAAGCCACGTCGGCATAACTGTTCTTTTCCATACCAGCCGAGTCGGCTAAAGCGAAAAGCCAGCCCTTATCAAAGGACTGGCAATCACGGGCGCTCAAAGACTGAGCGCCCAACAATATAGCTGCTAAAACAAAAACTTTCTTCATATTACTTCAATTTTACGGTAACTGCCTGACCAGCGTACTTCACCATCTTGCCCTTAGGAGCCTTGGCAAGGCTTACACCCTGGTTGTTTTGGGCATTGACAAGCACCACGTTGAAGCGACGCTTCTGGAGCATGCCATCGAATGAACCCTTGCGAGCGCCGATGGTAACAGTCTTCTGTGCATCGTTGTACTGGATGTCGATGGTAGAGTACTTGCCCTTCTCGTAGTTGTAATTAGTACCCTCGTCCTCGTAGATTGTGAACTGACCATCCTTGCCAGCATATACATAGAGGTCGATAAGCTCAGGCTTCTTCTCGTCGCTCCATTGCATCTCAGGACCTACAGGGAGAATAGCACCTTCTGGTACGAAGACTGGAATCTTATCGTATGGAGCATCAGCCAAGATGGTCTGACCACC
>CAVKNU010000163.1:0-5939 GCA_963657465.1 Lachnospiraceae bacterium | reverse complement strand
TTAGGTGCAAATATACAACAAATATTTGGCAATGCCATCTATATTGGCATTTTTTACTTTCTTTTCCTGTATTTTCTTCCCATCAAAGATGTATTATTTAGAATAATATACTGAAATTAAAAGCGACTGTCAAAAGTACCCTTCACATAGACCTTTGCCGTTCCTCTCCCAATTGTTGTGATTCCAGACTTTGGGTCTTCTCTAAATTCTTTCAGTTCCATGGTCGCCACCGTACGAGACAATCCTGTCAACTCCACATAGTCGGCAATGCGCATTATCGGATGGGAAGCATCGGAGAGATAAGCAAGTGCCAACTGCAACCGCTCCTCCTTATTATATTTAGAGCGATGGACTCGACAAACACCAGCTCTTTCCAATTCACATCTGATATTGATGTTCCTCACGAAATCCTTGTCCGAACGATAGGACACTTTCTTCACCTCCAGACTCTTGGCATTGCGCTTCGTCTCATCACCAGCCATAGAGTCTGATTTCTTTCCCTCCTTCACACCGATCTGGGCAGCAAAAGTACCCAAGCCATCTATCGTCACCGAATAACCATCTGCCAGTAACCGACTCATCTCATCTATCACAGAATCAAGGGCATGGACGATGGAGGCTCGACTGATACCACTGGCTCCAACATCGCAGATACGATGCACCAGCTCGTCCGTATCGACATTCCCTCTTTTCTGAATGCGATAATAACTCTTGTCCTCACCCTTGCCATTCAGATTGGGCAACTCTTGCTTGATATATTTTGCCATAGATTTTTGTTTTTAGCCTATTATGTTACTTTTCGACTGACAAAAGTACACTTTCTTTTTGAGACACACAAGTTTTCCGCGCTAAACTTGCAGCATTCATTTCTTTTTTGTATTTTTGCACAGGAAAATGTTTTATAAAAACCTACACACCTACACTACACCTATAACTCTCTGAACTACAAAGGAATTATACGGTGTATGCCATTTTAAAGCCTACACTAAATAGAAATAATGATTACATATATCAAACAAGAAAGGAACGAACGAACCTATTCAATCGTTTCTGAAGACGAAATCATCGAGAGCCTTCGCCATGAAAGCTACCGTGTCATCCTCAATGACGTGAGAAAAATTGCCACGATAGAAGCCAGCGAGGGCAGAACTGTCTCTCCTGACAATTGCTGTTTCAAGCATCTTCCCATTATCCGATTCTCTGGACTATGGAAGAAGCGAAACGGTGAAGTGTTCTTGAAATCCGCCACCCCACTGGTTTTATTGGAAATCAACAGCCTTGCCTCCATCGAAGAGGCTGAAGACTTGCGCAAACAAGCCGCCAAAATTCCTTATACCTATATGACTTTTGTGGGAGCCACTGGCAGATCGGTGAAAATCGTTTGCCGTTTTGCCATCAAGGACAATGGCGAAATCAGCGAAAAAGCACTGGAAAACGCTTACAAGCAATTCCACTACATGTACACCACCCAACTCAACATCAATGTGGAGACCCACCAACCCTCCTTCGACCAAGAATGCTACATGAGCATGGACTCGCACGCTTTCTTCAACGAATATTCCATGTTGCTTTTCGTAGATGAAGAGAACCAGGACCTTCCTACCCCAAAAGTAGATGACAGCAAGTACCTGGACGAGAACCAGATACTGGGACTTTCATCTTATCAAACCAACGTAGTCATCTACGAGTATTGCCTGAAAAATGCCTACGAGAATGTAGGGCTTCACCTTGACGACGATGAGTTTGACGAGAAAGTCCTCACCCTGCTTGCCGACAACTGTTTCCGCTCAGGACTTCCAATGGAGTTTGCCTTGCGCCACGCATTCTTCAAACCAGCCTTCTATCGCCTAGGCGAGCAAATCGTCAACTTGAAGTTCGAGAATGCCTATGCCCAAAAGCTGTTGCGAGCCTTGCCATTCGGAAAGATTCCCAAGTCGGCATTACTCACCTATAAGACGGCGTTCTTCCTCAAGGAGCATTACGAGTTTCGCCGAAACGCCATGACTGGTGCCGTACAATATCGCATCCGAAACGGTTACTGTTTCGACTTTGTGGACTTGACTCCACAAGCGCAGAACTCCATGACCATCAGAGCCTTGAAAGCAGGACTCGATAGTTGGGACAAGGACTTGAAACGATTCATCGAATCCAACGACATCGTCCTCTATGAACCTTTGGACGACTACCTTGACTCCTTGCCAAAATGGGATGGGAAAGACAGAGTCACCGAACTCGCCCAGCGCATCCCAACCTCCCACCCGATGTGGCAAAGTCTCTTCCACACCTGGATGCTCTCAATGGTTGCCCATTGGCAAGGCAAAGATTCACTACACGGCAATGCACTCGTACCGCTCATCATCGGCCACCAAGGTTGCGGAAAAACATCATTCTGTCGCCTCATCCTCCCCAAGGAACTGCGTGCCTACTACAACGAGAACATCAATTTCCGAAACGACAACGACATCAACCTAGCCCTATCCACCCTGGCCTTGGTAAACATGGACGAGTTCGACAAACTCACCAAGAGCCAGCAACCTCTGCTCAAGTTTTTGGTTTCACGCAGTGATTTCCAGATGCGCCCAGCTTATGGCAAGACCTTAGAGAGACGACGCCGTTATGCCTCGTTCATCGGTTCCACCAATGCCAAGCGACCACTGACCGATACCACAGGCAGTCGCCGATTCCTTTGCGTGGAAGTAAACGAGGGAGCCACCATCGACTACCAAAGCAAGATCGAGTACAACCAACTCTATGCCCAACTGAAAGAAGAGTTAAACAGCGGCATAAGATACTGGCTCACCGACGAAGAGAATGAACGTCTATCCCACTATAATGAAAGATTCCTGCACGTCAACGACTTACAGACGATGATACTCAGCCTGTTCGACTATCCTAAGCAGGAAGATGAGGCAGAGGAATGGAACTTGGAAGCTATCATGAACGAGGTGATTAAGCACTTCCCATACTACAATCGCACAGACAATCGCAACCAAAAGTTGGGTTTGATGATGAAACGAGAACTGGGCTTTGCCTCCAAGCGCACCAACAAAGGAATGGTGTATCTCATCAAGAAACGAAACATTGGCAATCAAGAGAATAAAGAATTCTAAATATGGAAGATATAGTTAATCATAAGTTTTAATTAGTTAATCGTAACCTATAATTACATTATCACAAATTACAACTAATTAATTAAAACTTATGATTAACTTAATTTCTAAGGTTTACTCATTATAAGTCTAACTATACGATATTTCAAATATCTATTTGAAAGTTTATTGTCTCATATTTTACAGTTTATCCATGTAGGCTCAGTGTAGGCTTTCAACTAAGCATACACTGAGCGAAATCACGATAAACACAAGAGATTCTGAGCATTCCGTGTAGAGTGTAGGCATTTAGAGGAAAATCTTTTTAAAAAAAAGAATTGGCAAGACATTAATCCTTCAGCGAATAAGTAACAGTCGTCACGACCCTCACCTTTTTAATATAAGGTGAATTCGAATCACGATCCTCAATAGAGAACTGGCCTTGGTCGGCATTCATAATCTTGTCGAGCTTGCTCTTGCTGTTCTTGGCAAACTGCTCGGCGGTCTGCTCAGCATTCTCTATCGCCTCCTGCATCATCTTCGGTTTCATTTTGCGGAAAGCCACATACTCGTATTTCACAGGATTGTCATAACCACCATCCACTATGGCGATTCCTTTCTTTAATAGTTCACCCTGACGGGCGATAAGACTACGGATGAGCTTCACATTGTTGGAAGTAACCGTGATGATGGACGTGATATTGTAACGATAAGGATTCTTGTTGTCACCATATCGCTCGGCATTGAGATCGATGACCACAGGGGCATTCACGTTGATTTCATTTGCCTTCACACCATTGGTCAACAAGAACTGACGAATCGTAGCTGTCGTGGCATTGATTTTCTGATAGAGTTGAGGCAAATCATTACCAATCTCTTTTGAGAGGATAGGCCATGTCACCTTATCAGCCTCCACTTCTTTCTCTGCCAAACCTTTTACAACCACCTTACGGTCTTTTCCTGCCAGACCTTCAAGCCCTGACTTGATACAAAATCCAAGTGCAATGATGCCTAAGGCTAAGATTGCAGCTTGCTTGATACCTGTATGGATGTTCATAATCTTCCCTCCATTGTTTTAAGTAATGCATATTAGTTATTCCGTCGCATATTCGTTAAAATATATAAAGTTTTAGCGACATATCTCGTTCCTTTTGCAAATATAATGTATCTTTGTCAGAACTTAGCATCATCGGATGCAAAATACAACAAATATTAACAGTAAATCAAGGATATTAAGACAAAATATGGATTATAATTTCATTGGCACCTTTTGGTCGCTATTACCTCCTATTGTAGCCATTGCTTTGGCACTGAAGACCAAGGAGGTATATTCTTCATTGTTCATTGGCATCATTCTTGGTGCCATTCTCTATTGCACATCCATGGGCACAGGGCTGGATGGATTTCTCATCCACCTAACCAATCACACTGTAGGCGAAGGCGACGATACCAAGGCTTATGGCATGATTCATTGTTTGTCAGATCCTTGGAATGTGGGTATTCTCGTATTTCTGGTCCTTCTCGGTTCCATCGTGTCGCTTATGAACAAAGCTGGTGGTTCGGCAGCCTTCGGTCGTTGGGCTTCCAAACATGTAAAGACCAAGATAGGTGTGCAAATTGCCACTATCTTATTAGGCATCTTGATTTTCATAGACGACTATTTCAACTGTCTCACCGTAGGTTCGGTGATGCGACCTATCGCCGTACGCAATGGTGTAACCAAGGAGAAATTGGCTTATCTCATCGACTCCACAGCAGCCCCAGTCTGCATCATCTCCCCTATTTCGAGTTGGGCTGCAGCAGTATCGGGCTTCGTATCAGGAGGAGAAAACGGTTTGGCACTTTTCTGTAAGGCAATCCCATTCAATTTCTATGCCTTCTTCACCATCCTCTTCATGTTTGGCATTGTAATGCTAGGCTTCGACTTCAAGGCAATGAGCAAGTATGATGCTCGACTGAAAGAATGGTATGAGCGTACCAACGGAGGTAAGCTCGACGAAGTAAGCGGCACCAAGTTGCACGTAGTAGAACATGGCGTGGGAGCCAAGCAAGAGGACACCGACAAGAACCGAGGTGCCGTATCCGACCTTGTGATTCCTATCGTGATGCTCATCATTTTCTGCATGGCAGGTATGGTATATTCCGGTGGATTCTTCGATGCAGAGAGCAAAAACTACATGGATTTCGTGGAAGCCTTTGCCGAGAGCAATGCTTCTGTAGGATTGGTGATTGGGGCACTTGCCGCATTCATCCTGACCGTTGTATTATTCGTATCGCGCAAGACATTGCCATTCAATGATGCCATGAGTAGCCTCATCAAGGGTTTCGAGGCCATGGTGCCAGCCATCTTGATCCTGACTCTAGCCTGGACCTTGAAAAGCATGACCGACTCTTTGGGTGCAGCCGAGTATGTTTCGGGCGTGGTATCTACCAGTGCTGCAGGCTTGCAACAACTCTTGCCAGCCATCATCTTCATCGTAGCAGCCTTCCTCGCCTTTGCCACAGGTACATCGTGGGGAACCTTCGGAATCCTGATACCTATCTGCATTGCCGTATTCCCAGAAGGCGATGCCCTCCGCATCATCTCCATCTCAGCTTGTATGGCAGGAGCCGTATGTGGTGACCACATCTCACCTATCTCCGACACCACCATCATGGCAAGTGCTGGAGCAGAATGCAAACATGTGCATCATGTTTCATCCCAGTTGCCTTATGCCTTGACGGTAGCTACAGTATCTTTCCTTACTTTCGTGGTGGCAGGATTCACCCATGGATTGGGATTCGTAACCAGTGCTGTGTTGTCTTGGATATGCGGATTATCGCTCCTAGGGTTAGCTTTATTCTGTCTAA
>CAVKNU010000162.1:0-5945 GCA_963657465.1 Lachnospiraceae bacterium | reverse complement strand
CGTTCTCCTTTTCCAACTTGTGGAGATAAGCCATCTCGTCCTCGCTGAGGGCAAGACCTTCCTCCTCGTTGTACTTCTCAAGGTCATCTACGTACTTGATAGGTTCAGGCTGATGGTTGACGGTGAAGACATCCTGTCCGATACCGTTGTACATACGCTGCAACATAGGGTCGTGCTCAGCGTCCTCGCTATCTACAGGGAAGTACTCCTCAATACGCGAAATGCCGTTAAGACTCATATTCTGAGTAATCTCAACGGCATTCGTACTCCAAGGAGTAATCATTTCACGGCGTGGACCTACATAGAAGCCCTGCAACTGCTGGGCGTCTTCCAATGTAGCGTCACCAAAAAGCCAACAAAGTTCATTGATTTCGTCCTGAGAAGGCTTGTGGTCGATCTCGGTCGCAATCACACTCTTAGATGGAGTTCTGAAAAAAAGAATCATACTATTTTCTCTTTTTATATTAATGATTTATATTCTTTTCGAGTGCAAAGATACGATAATTTAGAATAAGGACAAAATAAAATGATAGTTTTTTGTTGGGAATACCTACCTTTTTTCTACCTTTAAGGAATCTCTTTTCGTTAAAATTTAGTTTATAATAAGGTGCGAGGGTTAAAAATACTTAAATGGATTAACTAAATGAGGTTTATTCGCGTCATATTCTTAACTTTGCAACGAGAGAGAATGCTCTCATTTAAAGAACTTAACAGAAATTTAAAACGAAAGAATATGAAACAGACAAAATTATTCATTATGACATTGATGGCTGGTGCTTTACTTGTTACAAGTTGCGCTAGCAAGAAGGATCTTCAGAATTGCCAGACAGAGAATCGTGAGTTGACTAGCAACTATCAGAATGCTAAGGAACAGTTGGCTGCTTCTCAGGCTCGTGTAAGCTCTTTGGAAGATCAGCTCGCTCAGATGAAGAAGGACTATACGTCTATTCAAGAGGCACTTGACAAGAGTTTGACAAATGCTGGTAAGAGCAACATCAGTATCGAGAAGTTGGTTGACCAGATTAATGAGTCTAACCAGTACATCCGCCACTTGGTAGAGGTAAAGAGCAAGAGCGATTCTTTGAACATGGTTCTTACCAACAACTTGACCCGCTCTTTGAGCAAGGATGAGTTGAAGGAGGTTGACGTTCAGGTGTTGAAGGGTGTTGTTTACATCTCTTTGGCTGACAACATGCTCTATCAGAGTGGTAGCTACGAGGTGAACAGCCGTGCTCAGGAGACTTTGAGCAAGATTGCTAAGATCATCATGGACTATAAGGATTATGATGTACTTGTAGAGGGTAACACGGATAATGTTCCTGTTAGCACTACCAGTGCCAAGATGAAGAACATTCGTAACAACTGGGACCTCTCTGCTCTCCGTGCATCTTCTGTAGTACAGTACTTGCAGGAGCACTTCGGTGTAGATCCTAAGCGTTTGACCGCTGGTGGTCGTGGTGAGTACAATCCTATCACTTCTAATAGTACAGAGGTTGGCAAGCAGCGCAACCGTCGTACTCAGATTATCATCACTCCTAAGCTCGATCAGTTCATGGACTTGATTGATAAGGCTCCTGAGGAGAAGTAATCCCTTTCAAAGGTGAAAAGTAAAGACTTAAAAGGTTAAATAATAAATGAAGGCATCAATGAGACATGAGTCTTATTGGTGCCTTTTTTGATTTTTATTGTCATTTTGAAAGAAAAAAAGAGCGTTTTCTTTCTTTTCTTAGATATTTTTATTAATTTTGCAAGCAAATTATCAATATTAATACTGAATCGATTATGGAAAAGATTAAGATGACGACTCCATTGGTGGAGATGGATGGTGACGAGATGACAAGAATTCTCTGGAAGATGATTAAGGATGAGTTGATTCTTCCTTTCGTGGATTTGAAGACAGAGTATTATGATCTCGGTTTGCCTTATCGAGACAAAACCAATGATCAGGTAACCATCGACTCTGCTGAGGCGGCTAAGAAATATGGTGTGGCTGTGAAGTGTGCCACCATTACTCCTAATGCCCAGCGTATGGACGAGTATCATCTTCACAAAATGTGGAAAAGTCCGAATGGTACGATTCGTAGTATCATGGATGGTACGGTGTTCCGTGCTCCAATCACGATTCCAAGTATTCACCCTTGTGTAAAGAATTGGGAAAAGCCTATTACCATTGCGCGTCATGCTTATGGCGATGTATATAAGAGTGTGGAACTTCGTGCTGATGAACCAGGCACAGCCAAACTCGTGTTCGAGGGCAAGAGTGGCAAGAAGCAGGAAATTGAAATCCACAACTTCGATGGTGCTGGTGTTATCCAGGGTATGCACAATACCGACAAGAGCATCCGTAGCTTTGCGCATAGCTGCTTCAAGTTTGCCATCGATACCAAGCAAGACCTCTGGTTTGCCACCAAGGATACAATTTCTAAAACCTACGACGCACAGTTCCGCAAGATATTCGAGGAGGTCTATGAGAGCGACTACAAGGAAAAATTCGCCGAACTGGGCATCGAGTACTTCTATACATTGATAGATGATGCCGTGGCTCGTGTCATCCGAAGCAAGGGTGGTTTCATCTGGGCTTGTAAGAATTATGATGGCGATGTGATGAGCGATATGCTGAGTACGGCTTTCGGTTCTTTGGCGATGATGACATCCGTATTGGTTTCTCCTGATGGCAAGTATGAGTATGAGGCTGCTCATGGTACCGTAACTCGTCACTATTATCGCTATTTGAAGGGTGAGGATACTTCTACCAACCCTATGGCGACCATCTTTGCATGGAGCGGAGCCTTGAGAAAACGTGGAGAATTGGATGGTATTCAGGAGTTACAAAACTTTGGTGACCAGTTGGAGGCCGCTTGTTTTGACACCTTGAATGATGGCATTGCTACCAAAGACCTTGTCAACCTGATGGAAGGTGTGGAGGCAAAGGCTGTAAATTCTGCAGGTTTTATCGCTGCAATTCGAGAAAGATTGGAAAAAAGATTGGCATAAGTAAGAAAAAAGCTTATCAGACCATTGTGGTTGATAAGCTTTTTTTCTTGTTCAGAAATTACTGTCTTTTGAGTTGAAAAATTACTGTCTTTTTGCTCCGTTCAAGGCATCTGAATAGAGCTTGAAGAAGTCAATGTTCAATAATTGGCTGATATGAAATAACATACCTGTGTCGATAGTTGAACGACCATATACTTTATAAATGTTTGTGCGATGGCAACCGAGCTGTCTTGCCAACCATACAGAAGTTTTACCTTGTTTTTTGAGCTCCTGCTTGATGCGTTCCCCGATTACTAAATTCGTTGTGTTAGCCAGTTTTGTCATTTTATCTATGTTTTAAAGTTATATCCTTTTTATTTGGTCGCAAAAATAGCAATAAAAAGGCATATAGCACAAATATTTGTGTAGCCAAAAGACTAACAGTACTTAAAAAATAACATTTTTAAAGGTGGAGTTAGATTATTTTAACAAAAAACACCTTATTATATATGTGAAAAAGAATGCCAAAATAAGCTTAAAAGATTGTCATGAAAATGTAACCGGCTGTAATAGCTATTACAAAATAAAAATCGTATCTTTGCGGCGGAAACATAAAAAACTGGTTATGGAAGAAAAAAAAGTTAAAATATTGGTGGTTGATGATGAGCAGGATCTCTGTGAAATCCTGAAGTTCAATCTCGAAATTGAGGGTTATCAAGTGGAAACAGCTAACTCTGCGGAAGAAGCTCTGGAAAAAGATGTCGCATCCTACAATCTCTTGTTACTGGATGTGATGATGGGAGGCATGAGTGGTTTCCAAATGGCTAAACTATTAAAGGAGAAGACCACGACCCAAGAGATTCCTATCATCTTCTTGACGGCAAGAGATACGGAAAATGATACCGTGACGGGATTTAATCTCGGGGCAGACGATTATATTTCGAAACCATTTTCTATTCGTGAGGTGATGGTTCGTGTAAGAGCTGTATTGCGTCGTACGGCAGAGCGCCAGGGCACGGCAGTGGCTCCTACTACTATCAATTACCAAGGGTTGTTGCTCAATCTGGACAAGAAGACGGTGAGTGTGGATGGTGAGAATGTACCGTTTACAAAAACAGAATTTGAATTACTTCGACTTCTGCTAGAGGAGCGTGGACGTGTATTTACTCGCCAGGAACTGATTGAGCGTGTTTGGCCGAAAGATGTTTTGGTGCTTGATCGTACGGTAGATGTGAATATCACTCGTATGAGAAAAAAGATAGGCAAGTTTGCTAAGTGTATTGCTACTCGTCTAGGCTTTGGCTATTATTTTGATGCCTAAGTTAAGAATTCAAATGTTTTTCTATAAAGGATTATGTTTAAGATAAATAGTGTAGGTAGAAAGTTGTATTTCATGGTGCTGGCGGTATTCCTTGTGTTTGCCGTCAGTTTTATCGTGTTTCAACAAGCTCGCGAAAAGCAATATAAGGTGAGTACCCTTACGATGAAACTAGAGGGGTATAACGAACTGTTGGCAGAAGATTTAGCTTTCTCGCATACAGGGGGGATTCTCTTGGTTGATAGCAGCTTGAAGAAAAACGATGTCATCGTGAAAGAAGCTAAGCTTGAAGAGTTTGTGCAAGAGCATGAAAACAAGGATTTGCGTGTTACGTTGATTCTTCCAAATGGCAAGGTCATCTATGACAATATGAGCAAGGACTATGAGCATTTTGCGAATCATGCCAAGCGAGAGGAAATAGAGGAGGCATTGAAGACAGGACTCGGTTCTAGCGTGGAGCGCCAATCGAAGACTTTGAAACATGATTATTTCTATGTGGCATCTTATTTCCCTAAAAGCCATCTTATTATCCGTACGGCTTTACCTTATAATAATGATCTCTCGAAGTCGCTTCAGGCAGATCAGCATTACATCTGGTTTGCTATCGTGGCCATCATTATTCTTACTGTCGTACTCTATCGATTCACCGATCGTTTAGGCAAGAATATTTCCAAACTTCGTATCTTTGCTTATAAAGCTGACCATAATGAGAGTTTGGAAGTAGAGGACTTGATAAAATTTCCAAATGATGAACTGGGAGAGATTGCGGAGCGTATCATTAAGATGTATAAGCGCATACAGGTAACTAGAAAGGAGCAAGATATCCTAAAGCGACAACTCACCCAGAACATAGCTCATGAGTTGAAGACTCCGGTAGCAAGTATTCAAGGCTATCTAGAGACTATCATAGACAATCCACACATAGACGAGGCAACGAAAGAACAGTTCTTGCAGCGATGCTATGCCCAAAGTGAGCGCTTGACATCCTTGCTTCGCGATATTTCTACCTTGAACCGATTGGATGATGGCACTGACATGATTGATTTTGAACCTGTGGATATTGCGAAAATGGTGGCTGATATCGCCAAGGAAACTACCTTGGAACGTGAGGCTCATCACATGAAGTTTGTGAATCTGTTGCCGGAACGTGTGATGGTGAAGGGAAATCGCAGCTTACTCTATAGTGTCTTTAGAAACCTCACGGACAATGCAATTGCGTATGCTGGTGAAGAAACTACAATGACGTTGGAGGCAAAGGAGCAAGATAATAAATGGCACTTTGTTTTCCGAGATAATGGACAAGGTGTGCCTACTGAGCACCTTGCTCGTCTCTTCGAACGATTCTATCGTGTGGATAAAGGACGAAGTCGGAAAATGGGTGGCACGGGATTAGGACTTGCCATTGTCAAGAATTCGGTGCTTCTGCATGGTGGAACCATTCGAGTGAATAATCTGCCGGAAGGTGGCTTGAAATTTGAATTTACGATAAAGAAATAAATCTTAAAAGTCGCAAGGAGTTTCGTCTTTGCGACTTTTTTAGTGTACCTTTGCAATTGTTAGTAACAATAAAAATAAAAAATGAATCAATTTACGAAGATTATCGCAGCCCAGCTCAACCTCAGGGAGCAGGCTGTAGAGAATACATTGGCGCTGC
>CAVKNU010000161.1:0-5950 GCA_963657465.1 Lachnospiraceae bacterium | reverse complement strand
TCTCACAATGCTTATCCTAAGTATGTGCTCGACTGGGCAGACCGCCATGGCATCCTCGTCGTGGATGAGTTCTTCGACAAGTGGGACGAGAGTTACTATGGCAAGGGTGTAAAGTTTGGCGACCTTCATCTCCGTGATGTCCGCACCCAGATGCAGCGAGACCGCAATCATCCTTCCGTCTTCATCTGGAGCGTGGGCAATGAGGTATATCACCAGATTCAAGTGGAGAAGACGCGTACAACGGGCATCCAGTTGCTGAAGACCCTTTTGGCTGAGGCTCACCAGATGGACCCAACTCGCCTTGCCACTTGCAGCCAATATCCTAACCGGTATGGCAGTATTACCAAAAAGCGAAACGAGAAACGTTTCTTGCAAGCAGATCCGCACCAGTATGAGTTTTATACCGATGTGGTTTGTACCAACTATCTGGAGAAATTCTGGGATGAAGACCACAAGCGGTTTCCCCAACTCATCTTCATGGAGGGCGAGATGGCGGTAGGCGACTTGGGGTATGACTTCTATAACTTCGACCATTCTTATCCCGTGGGACAGTTCTATTGGGGCGGCACCGATTATATCGGCGAGTCTTTTGGATGGCCATCGAAAGGATGGGTGCGCGGACTCGTCAGCTTTACCAATCATCTGAAACCTTTGGGGTGGAGCGTGAAGAGTTTCTATGATACAGGGAAGCCGATGGTGAAGATTATCACCCGTCCAGACAAGGGGCAAGGTGGCTTGGTTTGGAACGACCTCAAGATGACTTGGATTGCGCTAGATGAGCATTGGAATTATGCTGATGGCGACCAACTCAAGGTGCAGGTGATGAGCAACTGCGATGAGACCGAACTTTTCCTCAATGGTAAGAGCCTCGGCAAGAAGCAACTTCCTCCTAAGAACCAAGCCCCCGAATTGGTATGGGATGTCGCTTACCAAAAGGGCGAGTTGAAAGCCATCGGATATAATAAAGGTGTGAAGGTGAGCGAAGATGTGCTTGTCACGACCGGAAAGCCTGCCAAGATTCTCGTCCATGTGAGTAAGAACCTATTGAAAGGAGATGGCATGGATTTGGCTTATCTTGACTATACCGTGGTGGATGCCCAAGGCTATGTTTGTCCTGATGCCGTGAAACTCGACTTCGAAGTGAAAGGACAGGGTACGAATGCGGGCGTGGCCAATGACGATATGATGAGCGATGAGCCATGGCAGGGCAATAGCCGCAGCACCTATCGAGGCAAGTGCCAACTCATCGTGCGCTCCGCTGCCCTTGCATCAAGCAAAGAAGGCAAGATTACAGTTAAGGCAAAGGTAAAAGGTTTGAAGGCCTTGACAACTGTGATTCCCGTACTAAAATAGCAAAATAAAGAGTCTGACTGTACGCCCCGTTTGGGCGGTTTGACTAGGCAGAAGGAACCTTCCCCATGCCAAAGGATATGTAAATATGGTGAGATTAGGAAGAATACTTAATTTGTAGGATATTAATAGAGACAAAAAACGATGAGAAAGAAAAATATTGTAGCAGGCTTGTTGGCAGTCTTTTTCCCCACGATGCTCTGCGCACAGGTCACTCCCCCTATTATGGGATGGAGTTCTTGGAATACTTTCCATGTCAATATCTCCGACTCGCTCATTCGTACACAAGCTGATGCTATGGTACGCTTGGGGTTGAAAGATTTGGGGTATAACCATATCAATATTGATGATGGATTTTTCGGTTGGCGTGACTCTACAGGACTGATGCATCCGCATCCCAAACGTTTCCCGAATGGCATGAAGGTGGTGGCAGACTATATCCACAGCCTCGGGCTGAAGGCTGGTATCTATTCCGATGCGGGGGCCAACACCTGTGGTTCGCGATACGACAATGACGAGAATGGATTTGGGGCTGGCATGTATGGGCATGAGTTGCAAGATGCTCGTCTCTATTTTCATGATTGGGGCTATGATTTCATCAAGATTGATTATTGTGGGGCTGGAACTTGGCTCGACCTGGAGGAGAAAAAACGCTACAAGGCAATATGTGATGCCATTAAGCAAGAGGCTAGGCATCCCGTAAGTATCAATATCTGCCGTTGGGCTTTTCCCGGAACATGGGCTAGGCAGATGGCTACTTCTTGGCGTATCTGCACAGACATTCGCCCTCGATGGAATTCCATTCTGAAGATTATCAACAAGAACCTGTATCTCTCCGGTTTTGTAGGTGATGGTCATTATAACGACATGGATATGTTGGAAATAGGGAGAGGACTCAAACCCCATGAGGAAGAGGTACATGTGGGCATGTGGTGCATGATGAGTTCGCCTATGCTGATAGGTTGTGACCTCAACTCACTCAACGTGCAATCACTCTCTTTGTTGAAAAACAAGGAATTGATAGCCATCAACCAAGACCCACTTGGATTACAGGCATACGTAGCTTTGCGCCAAGGAGATGGATATGTCTTGGTCAAGGATTTGGAAGAATTCCATGGTAAAGTGAGGGCTGTTGCCCTTTTCAATCCTTCGGATAGCGTGATGTCTTTCTCTGTTCCACTTTCTGAATTAGAATTGGGTGGTAAGGTAAAGGCAAGAGATGTTATTCGCCATCAAGAGGTTAAGATAAATGGAGATAGATTTCTAGCTGAGGTTCCTGCTCATGGTGTCAAGGTGTTTAGAATGGAGGGAAAGAAACGCTTGGAAGCCATGCGCTATGAGGCGGAATGGGCTTTCCTCTCTGCTTATGATGATTTGGAAAAACGCAAGATGCCCGTCAAGTATGTTCCCAAGGAAGGGGCGAGTGGCGGCATCTGTGTGGCAAACGTAGGCGGTGAGGAAGCCAGCTATGCTGAGTGGCGCAACGTGTGGAGCGATGAGGGCGGAACTTATCTTCTGAAGGTAAGGTACGTGGACGAGCCTCGCCTCAAGATGATGCTGAAAGTCAATGGCGTTGAGAGCGGTAGCATGGAAACGGGTGTTCTGTCTGATGATGCAAAAAAGGTAACTTTCAAAGAGGCAGTTTTTCATGTCACTTTGCAGAAGGGATATAATTGCGTCAAACTTTATAGTCCGTTGACATTGATTCCAACTTTGGATTGCTTTACCTTGGAAAAGATATAATTCCTTGATATCGACTTTATTTCAGAAAGACTTGGGCGTAATGAAAAGATTTATATTGATATTAAGTTTGCTCATGTCCTTGGCTTCGGTAGAGGCTAAGGTTTGGATTGGTCATCCCACGGTGGAGGGGCGTACAGAACCATTGGGCTTGGATATGTCCACTCCACGGTTGGGATGGATGCTGCAATCTGACCAACGGAATGTGGTGCAGAAATCTTATCATATCATAGTGGCTTCTACTTGTGATAAAGCTGAGAGACATGAGGGGGATGTGTGGGATAGCGGCATCGTGAAATCTGGTCAATCACAGTGGATAGGGATGTCTGGCTTGAAACTTCTGCCTAATCATGAGTATTATTGGAGGGTACTGGTTAAGACAAACAAGGGAACGACTGATTGGTCTGTGCCTCAAAGATGGTCTATGGGTATGATGGATATGCCCTGGAAAGGTTATTGGATAGGCACGGATTCTCTGTTCCATGGAGAATCTGACAGCAAGCATTCTCGTATCGCGGCCCGATATTTGCGTAAGGAATTTAAAACCTTGGGAAATATACGGAGAGCGACCGTGCATGTGTGTGGGCTAGGTTTGTACCAACTTCATATAAACGGCAGAAGAGTGGGGAATAGCGAACTTGCTCCTCTGGGAACAGATTATAACAAGACCCTTATTTATGATACCTATGATGTAACTCATGCTTTGAGTTCAGAGAATGTACTGATGCTGACATTGGGCGCAGGCAATTATTTTGCACCTCGCCAGCATTATCAAACAAATGTACGCTCTACATACGGAAAACCTACGGCATTGCTCAACTTGATAGTGGAGTATCAAGATGGACATACTGATACACTTGCAACAGATGAAACTTGGCGATTGAATGTGAATGGGCCCATCCGTTATTCCAACTTCTATGATGGAGAAATGTATGATGCAACGCAAGAATTGGGCGATGTTTTCAATTTGAGTTACGACGATAGTCATTGGATGCAAGCTCAACGCATGACTGCACCCCAAGGAATGCTAATTGGCAACTTGAGCCTACCTATAGTTGTATACAGAACTGAGAAGCCTATGAAAATTAGGAAAGCGTCGAACAAGCGTTATTTGATAGACTTCGGTACCAATGAGGCAGGACGAGTATGCCTACACTTTAGTGGCTTGTCAAAGAATGATAGCATCAAGATAAGGTATGCTGAATTGTTGGAGAAAGATGGCAATTTGCTTTATGCCAAGAATTTGCGCTCAGCAGAGAATCTTGATACTTATATCAGTAGTGGCAAGGATGCAGACTGGACAACGGCTTTTACATATCATGGTTTCCGATATGTAGAGGTGCAAGGCTTGGAGGTACTATCGGAATCTGACATCAAGCGTGAACTCTTGGCAGACGAAATGAATAAAGACGGTACCCACTTCTATGCGGAGGAAAATGGGAAACCATCTCTTTTAAACCGATTGGTGGAGAATGCGAGGAGAGGAATCCGTAGTAATTACAAGGGAATGCCTTTGGATTGTCCGCAAAGAGACGAGCGAATGCCTTGGCTGGGCGATCGCACGACAGGAAGTTTAGGTGAGAGTTACTTGATGAACAATCATGCGCTTTATGCCAAGTGGATGCAAGACATCGAGGATTCGCAAAGAGAAGATGGGAATATCTCGGATGTATCACCTTCCTATTGGCGACTCTACACGAATAATGTCACTTGGCCTGCAGCTTATCCTTTCGGTTGTGAGATGCTTTATCGACAATATGGGGATGATGCTCCTGTTCGTGTTCATTATGATTCCATCAAACTATTCTTGGCATATATGAGAGGAAAGTTTTGCAAAGATGGTTTGATAACCAAAGATAAATATGGTGACTGGTGTATGCCGCCTGAACGGTTGGACATGATATTCAGCAAAGATCCGAACAGAATCACCAATGGATCGTTGATGAGTTCTTGTTATTATGCTTATCTTTGTCAAATGATGGCAAGTTTTGCGGAGATTCTCTGTATATCGGAAGACTGTTTGCACTATAGGCAGGAAGCTACAGACATGATTGCAGCTATTAATCATACTTTTCTAAAAGATGGAATGTATGACAACAATACAGTAACTGCCAATCTTTTGCCATTGGCTATGGGATTTGCACCAAAAGAAAGTCGGGATTCAGTGGAGCGACATCTCCTGGAACAGATAATTGCTAATGATTACCACGTTTCTTGTGGTGTGATTGGCATCCAATGGCTGCTGCGTTATCTGTCTGATAGCGGACATGGTGACATCGCATATAAGATGGCTACCCAGACCTCATACCCTAGTTGGGGGTATATGGTAGAGAATGGTGCCACCACGATATGGGAACTTTGGAATGGAAATACTGCCGACCCTGCCATGAACAGTGGCAATCATGTGATGCTCTTGGGCGACCTCTTGCCTTGGTGTTATGAGCGATTGGGAGGTATCAGACCTTTGAAACCTGGTTTTAAGGAAATAGAAATTAGCCCAGATTTCAAGGTCTCTATATTAGATAAGGTGGAAACATCTCATCTTTCTCCCTACGGACTTATCAAGAGTTGTTGGGAACGAAAAGGGGAAAAACTATTGTGGGATGTAGAGATTCCTGCCAATACTTCTGCGGTGCTTACCTTGCCGAATCATAAAAAGATAAAGGTAAAATCAGGGAGATTTCAATATGTTGTAAATGATTAGGCAAAGTCCTTGATAAATAAAGGCGAACATTCATGAGCTTGCAACTTGGAAAGACAGAAGCGTCAAGAGAAAGGGTGGTCATCGTTTGATGACCACCCTTTCTCTTGATGGGGATATATGGATGAGATATTTTCCGTCCGATTCTTTTATCTCGAG
>CAVKNU010000160.1:0-5992 GCA_963657465.1 Lachnospiraceae bacterium | reverse complement strand
GAAGATTGGGAATAAGTTTTTTTGCAAAAGTCACGGTCACAGGTTACGCTTTTTAGACTTACCTTTTTGGGTTAAGCCTTATTTGAAATTCGAGACGTCATAGTCTTTGGGTGTAGAGGTATTTGGTGAGTAGGTTTTAAAAAAGGCAAACTGCAAAATTGCAATATAAAAATAGTTATACCGTAAATATTTCAAAAAAAATTTGTTTATTCTCTATAAAAATCATACCTTTGCATAAAATATTCGAATATATATAATCAATAGTATGAGTGGAAATTTTGACAAAAGTAATATCGAACAGGTTTGGAATAAGGGCATCATAGTAAAAGGCTATGACGAGGCTTTGTTCCGAAAGGATTGTTGTGGTGCTTGGATTGTCAAAAATGAGTACGGAAAACAGAGTCCTTTTGGTTGGGAGATAGACCACGTTTATCCTCAGGTAAAGGGAGGAGATGATAATATCATCAATCTGCGTCCGATGCACTGGGAAAACAATCGCAGTAAGAGTGATGATTATCCACATTACGATTCTGCTATTTGTGCAAAAGATGATACAAATATTAAGAAAGTTGGCCATTTTGTAGTCAATGATGAATTGAAGACAACATTGGATTCCCTTTATAACTTACCATCATGAGAATTTCTGAAATATACATCAAGGGCTTATATGGGGTTTATACTTACCATATATCCAATTTACTCAGCCAGAACTTATTGGTTTTGACGGGTTATAATGGTATGGGTAAGACTACGATATTGAACATTGTCAAAAATATCGCAGAGTCTAACTTATGGTTCTTTTATACATTGGATTTTGAAGAGATAAAAGTCTCTTTCGAAGATGGCTTGGTTTTGAGTATGAGTTCATATGACTCCGAGCAAGTAATGTTTGGCAACAAAGAACTTCAAGATGAAAATATCAATCCAGAGAAGCTTTTGACGTATGAATGGTATAGAAATAAAAAGGTCTTAAGTTCTGTAACAGTAAATAGGCATAATTTCTATAAGGCATTTACTGTTGTTTGTAAGGTAGATTATATGTCAGAAGATAGCAACTGGGCTGTAATAATGCAATCTAAAATGAAGGAAATTGTAGCATATATATGCAAGAAGCAGAATACTATTTCCTTAGAGATGATTCAGACTTCAATCAAGGCTTTTATGATTCCTGCCCAGCGTGTTAAGCAGATTCATTTGGTGTCAAATGATGAGGATAACTATCCTTTTTCTTCCACCGAAATGGAAGAAATAGATACGATAGATGTTGTGGCTGAGAATTTTGGTAAAATGCTGGAGCAAAAGCGTATAGAGTTTCTGTCTAACATACAGGATAGCAAGAACCAACTGATGGATCGATTGCTTGATGCTGATACTCAGGTTCTCAATACAGATGAATATTCTGCCACGGCTTTGGATGTGCAAGCAAAGATTGATGCCTTGGGACAGTTTGGCATTACGTATGAGAAAGTTCGTCCTTATAGTGAGAACAATGCTCGTTTGCTTTCTGCCTATTTGTTGGATTTGCGAGACACTCTAGATAAATATATAGGTCTATTGAATGACTTGAAATTGTTTGCGTCCATTCTTAGGGAGAAGCATTTCTTGCATAAGACTATTAGTTTCTCTCCTAGGTATGGTTTTAAGGCATTCAATGAACAAGGTGTTAGCATTAAGCCTTCTCTATTGTCTAGTGGCGAGCAGAATATGATAATTCTCTTGTATCGTATGATATTTGAGGTGAATGATGGTGATATATTGCTAATTGATGAGCCTGAGATTTCTATGCATGTTGTTTGGTTGAAAGAGTTTATCAAAGATGTTCAGCAGATAGCATCTTGCAAGAAGAATATTCAGATTTTTATTGCCACTCATTCTCCTCAGATTGTAAGAGGTGCTGAGGACAATTGTTTTGACTTAGAAATGAACAAATATGGCGAATAGTGTATTGGCGGCTTTAGACCCTGTGGATGAGATTAATGAGATAAAACTCATTATCTCTGGCTGTTGTTCTATCAATAAGTTTACCGTACTGGTTGAAGGGATAGATGATGTCAAGGTGTATGAAAAGTTCTTTTCAAAGGAAAGGGTAGGTGTGTATCAAACTTATGGTTGCGCCAAACTTGTTGAGTTGGTAAAGGAGCTAGATAGTAAGCGTCTGGAAGATAAGTTTATCGGTATCAAGGATGCCGACTATGATGTCTTGAATCATGTGACTTATCCTTATCCAAATTTGTTTCTGACAGATAAGCATGATTTGGAAACTATGATGATTTCGGAAGAGGCGTTGGAGAACATCATGAAAGAATATCTTCGTTATGAAGACATGAAGAAAGACCGAAGCGAGTTGGATGTCAAGGCATTCCTACAAGAGGCTATCGTGAATTTGCGTTCACTTTCGTATTGTCGGTGGTATAACGATGTGTCTGAGAACAAATTGAGCTTTGGTACGCTCAAACTATCTACAATGCTTCACGAAGACCCAACGTTAAGCTATGATTGTTGCATCAGTTTTATTACGAGGCTTAATCCTGATGCATCTTCCATCCCAACTCGAAGTGTGCTGACCGATTTTGAAGATGCGCATTCTGAGCATATTGATACTTTTCACTTGCTTAGAGGACATGATTTGTGCGAAATGATTAGCCTTTTGCTAAAGAAACATCCATATTCTTATAAAAAGCCAAATGTTTCACCAGACAAGATAGAGGCAGCCTTCCGACTAGCATATAGTGGGGAAAAATTTCGTCAGACGCATCTTTATGAGTCCATAATTAGCTGGTTTGAGGATCATGGTTATCATGAAATGATGGCTTGCTAGGCTATTCTCAATTAGAATTTTATGAAACCAAAGATTTTATTTATCATGCACATGCCGCCTCCTGTCCATGGGGCGGCTATGATGGGGCAGTATATCCACGACAGCAAGCGCATCAATGAGCGGTTCGACTGTCATTACATCAATCTTACCACAGCCAAGAGCTTGCAAGACATTGGCAAGGGAGGAGTGAGGAAAATGTGGAAGTTCTTGTGCTTGCTCGTGAGGATTGTGAAAAACTTGGTGGCAGTGAAACCACAGTTGGTGTATGTCACGCCAAATTCGCATGGAGGGGCATTCTATAAGGACTTTGTGGATGAGCAGCCTAAGTTGGGCTATGAATATGAGTTACTTCGTATGTCTCAGAATGTTTCGCCAGTCTATGTGTTGAATGCACAGAATGTGAAATGGTATGAGATAGATGACCCTCAGGATTTGAAATATGCTGAGGAGCATGTTCTTCCATACTGTGAATAGGCTATGGTGAGAAAAAAGGACAATATGTAATGAAGATAGACTATACCGAAGTGTCAGGATTGGTCGGACCTGGTGGAGACGGAGTACATAAAGAAGTCTTCCTGTTTGAAGGGGTCGATGTGGATTCTTTGATAGATAAAACGTTTCAACCATATAAAATTGAGATACAATGATGCAACTTAAACTTTTGGGTGTGCTTCAGGATTATGATAGTCCTTATGCTTCCCTATACCAAGATAGTTCCAGCCAAAACCTGTATGTGGCTGTAGAGCAAGATTCCGATAAGACAAAGGGATTTTGTTCCTTGTTGTTGCATGTCTCTAAACCGATGGTTATCTATTATTTGCAGAATAAGATAGGATTGCGAGAGATGGCTAAGGAAGTTACTGACAAATATCTTTGGTTTCGTAAAAAGGGGAAGATGGGAACATTTACGTCCTTAAAAAAGGAAGACGCTTCTAAATATATAGATGTGAATGATGACATGTTTGACCCTGAGTTTTGCAATCAAGTCAATCTTATTAAGTTTTATTTAAAGAGTTGATATTATGGATAAGATAATTTTCGTAGATGCTTTCGAAGGAGAGTTGGAGTTTGACAGAACGGTTGATTTCAAGAAGGCAATGCTGCAAAAGCAGATAGGACTTGGTGTTGGTGCAACAATGTTGCTTTCTGATACCAAAGATGTTATTGGCATGCTCTTTTCTGTCAATATGAGTTATAACAAAGAGGTGGCACTTCATTATTCCGTGATTTTAACGTTCCAGTTGAAAGGTTGGAGTGAGGAGGTTGATGAGAATGATTTTGAAAAAATCAAACAGTTGCCAGAGGTGTATAAAATGTTGGACATCACTGTTGGTTTTTTGCGTGGTAGTATGTATGTTCATACGAAGAATTCTCCTTTGGAAGGTTTGACCGTTCCTGTTTTGGATTTGGAAGAACTTATAAAGAACTTGAAGTTGAAGAAGGTTGATAAAAAATAATGTAAATACCACCTTGACGCTTTAAGTCAAGGTGAATGGTGATTAGTGACCTCGTATAGTCTTTACCTTAGAAAAACTGCATAATTGTAGTTGGTAAATGTCTGTTTATATGAAATTTCCTCCTGTAGAGCAAAGAACATCTACTCATATTTTTAAAGCTTGGTGGAAATAATGTAGTGATTGGTGCAAATGCAGTAGTAGTCTCTGATATTCCAAATGATTCAGTAGCTGCTGGTCTTCCTGCTCGCATAGTGAATGGCAATGCAAAAGAAATATTAAAGTTGTATCTGTAAGTATGATTTGGATTAGCAAAGGAGCAAACCCACGTATTCTAAAACGATTTTTTTGCAAAAGTCACGGTCACAGGTTACGCTTTTTATCCTTTCCTTCCCTGATAAAAACTTATTTGAAAAACGAGACAACATTGCCTCTGAGGGTAGAGGTATTTGGGAATTGAGCCTTCCAATAGAAATTTTCTAGCCAAAAACTTGGCGGTCTGCAAAAATAGTTGTATTTTTGCCCCCAAATAAAAAGAAACTTATGAGAACAAATAATAGAATGTCGGCTGACGATATTGCAAAGCTAAAGGCTGTGGCATTGTATGTGTTAGACAAATGTGGGGAAACGGATTTCATACATTTGTTTAAGATTATCTATTTTGCAGAGAGAAACCTCTATGCAAAGTATGGGCAGCATTTGGTCAAGGATTCTTTTGTGGCAATGGAGCATGGTCCTGTGCCTTCTAATTTATATGATGCGTTGAAGCTTATGAATGGCAAAGGTGGAAACAAAATAGTTAAGCCTATTAGTGATGCATTATTGCCAGCAGGTGGTGAATGTGCTTGGTTCTTTGTAAAGGCAAAGGAAAAGCCAGATATGGATGAACTTAGCCCTGCGGAAATAAAAGCATTGGATGAGGCGATAGCTGAGTATAAAAACTTGGATACTATGACCTTGTCTGAGCTGTCACATGATACGGCTTGGCATTCGGCTTGGGATGCAAAACATAATGCGATCATGTCTTCTCTTAGTATTGCAAAGGCTGGTGATGCTTCAGAGGACTTCCTGGACTATTTGAGAGAACAGGAGGCTATTAATTCTTTGTTAGAGGCATAGAAAAACATGGTGAATTTTAGTGATATATTAGGCGAAAACAACCAACTCCAGAAATTGCTTTTGGATGTTGTAGAGGAAGGTGAGGTCTATCGACTTAAGCTTTCGAAAGAAGAAGGCGTTATTCCTAAAAATGCGGGTGATGAAGCTAGAAAAAAGTACTTTGTTGTAATAGGAAAAGATGAGCAAGGCAATGCCATTGGTTTTGTGCTCATCAATTCAGAAATCAATAAGCATCTTCCAGAGTGTAGGCGAAAATTACATTATTTACTAAAGGCTGCTGATTATGATTTCTTGGACAGCCAAGATAGATATGTGGATTGTTCTGATTTTAAAAAGATTTCCAAAGAGCGTTTTTCTGAATTATTTTCGAGTGACAAGATGAAAGGAAAGATTCTTCCGAGAGACTTGTTTGAGATAAAAAAGTTTATTTGTTCTTATGAAAATGTTTCAAAGAAGATTTTGAGGCGTTTTGGACTATTATGATTTTTTTGCAAAAGTCACGGTCACAGGTTACGCTTTTTAGATTTACATTTCTTGCTAAAAAGTATTAGAATTTTATGAAACCAAAGATTTTATTTATCATGCACATGCCGCCTCCTGT
>CAVKNU010000159.1:0-6083 GCA_963657465.1 Lachnospiraceae bacterium | reverse complement strand
AGAACGCAGAAACAGCGTTTCCTGCACCTTTCCGTTTGGAGTAATGCAAGAAACACTGTTTCTGTCATCTTCCGATGCGGAAATATACAATCATCGTGCCACAATTCTTACTTTCCGTTTTCCTTGGTGGTAATGACATTGTTTCTTGTGTCAAGCGGATTGGAATTGACAGTTTGTCGGTTGTTTCCTGCCATCATCATGGCAGTTTTATGATAAAAATCCAGTTTTTATGAAAATTCCACTTGCTGAATGGCTTATTCTCGATAATTTTTAGTAAATTTGTACCGCATTCTATGATGTAGAAGAACTCTCTTGCATTTAGAATTGTAATAGTTCACTGATTGTCAAACCATTTAAAATAGAAGAAAAAGAAGAAACAGAAATATGATAAGAAAGAAACGCTAAAGGTTGGGCAGTTCGAGAAATTGCTAACTTGCAATATAGTTTTGTCTTAATATAAATGCGTTTCCGTTCTTTAAACTTTTTAGGATATTGAGCTTTTAGCTCTTGTTCTCTCCGTTTGAATACCGCCAATATTCGCATATCGAGAACAAGCAGATTGAAAGTTCACGCTCTTAGGCGTGGACTGTTCTGTTGTTTGTTGATATGCAGGTCACTTGGCGGTAACCAAAACGGAAGACAAGCTATGAACGGTTACACGCCTATTTACGTAAATAAAAAATACCAATATGAAAATAATTATCCCTTTGTTCAAAAGACTATATCTTATGCTTTTGGCATGTTTTCCAATTAGCATTATAGCTCAGACCGTAGTAAATTGTGATGGAATTAGATATCTAATAGAGAATGACCACGCATTAATAGGAAGACAAAATAAAGATTTGTCTGGAGCTATTGTAATTCCATCCAACATTCAATTTGAAGGAAAAAGTTATAGTGTAACAGGTTTTGTTGCCCCAACAAACTTGACTGCTTGGACATCAAATACTGTTACTTGCGAGGGTGGTGCATTCCAAGACTGCAAGATAACCTCTGTTGTCTTGCCAAATACGATAACCTCTATAAATGCAGGTGCCTTTGCTGGATGCCATAATTTAGATAAAATTGTATTACCCGAACAACTAACAAACATTGGGGCAGCATCATTTGCGAACTGCACTTCATTGCAGGAACTGTCGATACCTTCAACTGTCACGTCTTTTGGAAGTTCTTCTCGATATGGTTTTGTCTCTTATACATTTGGCAACTGTTCTAATCTCAAAACTATAAACATCCCTGATGGCGTTAGCTCATTAGGTGAAGGCTGTTTTATGGGATGCGGCATGGACAGTTTGTATATCCCTGAAGGAATGCAAACACTTGCAGATAATTCCCTTGCAGTGAGAAATTTGAGGGCTTTAAAAATTGGTGTTAAGGATTTGGCTAAATTATCGTATTCTTTGAATACTTTTAGCTCTGTAGATAATGCAAAATTGTATGTACCCAAAGGAAGTATAAATGTATATCAAGAATATGAACCATGGTCGAATTTCAAGACAATTCAAGAATTTGGAGAAGGTTCTGAAACATTCATGCCGGAACAAATCAATATAACGGACAATGGCATCAAATACATATTAAGAGATGGTATTGCTACAATTGGAAGACAAAACAAATCATTAAAAGGAAATGTCGCAATACCTTCTTATATACAATATGAAGGAGTATCCTACGTTGTTTCAAGCATTATTGGTCCCAAAGATTTAACTTGTTACTCAAATCAAGATATTCAAACTGTAGGTGGAGCATTCCAAAATACCGAAATCGAATCTATAACTTTGCCAAATGGTATAACGAAGATTCCTGCAGGAACCTTCTATGGATGTAATAAACTAAAAGAAATAAAGTTGCCTTCTAATACTACGCAAGTTGGGGCTGCCGCATTTGCGTATTGCTCACAATTAAGTAAGATGGATGTTCCTTCTACGGTTACAGATTTGGCAAGCTATACAGAATATGGGTATCGTTCATTCACCTTTGGTGGATGTACTAACCTCAAAAGCATAAACATACCGAAGGGGGTTACAATATTGGCATCTGGTTGTTTTAAGGGTTCAGGAATAGAAGAGATTAACATTGGGGAAAATATTCAAAAAATTGCCGAAAAGAGTCTTGCTGCAAATTCGCTTAAAACCCTAAAGATTTGCATAAAAGATCCAGATAAATTAGAATATATGGATGCAAGTTTTGGAAATATTCAAGAAACGGATTTAATAGTTCCTAAAGGTAGTAAATGTATATACCAAGAATACTACCCTTGGATAGACTTTAAATCAATTTCTGAATATGATGATGGAACGGAACCTGTCAAACCAAACAAAATAATAACAAGAATAGACGGAATCCGATATATTCTTGCAAATCAACATGCCACTATTGCAAGACAAAACAAGGATTTAGATGGTGATATTGTTATACCAGAAAAGGTTTCTTTTGATGGTAATACATACACAGTGACAGGCTTCATAGAACCTACAAATATCATTTCATGGAGTTCTAACTATGTAACTTGTGAGAATGGAGCTTTTCAAGATTGTAAAATCAAATCTATAAAGTTACCAAATACCATAAGCGTTATTGGAGCAGGAGCTTTCTATGGCTGTGGCAGCTTGAGCCATATTGATTTGCCTAACTCAACAAGTCAAATTGGAGCAGCAGCTTTTGCCAACTGTGGTAACATTTCGGAAATATATCTTCCTGAGACTATCAAATATTTAGGTAGCAGTACACGATATGGATTTAGAAGTTATGTTTTCGGAAATTGTTCTGCACTTAAAAAAGTCAATATCCCTAAAGATGTAACAAAGATAGGTATAGCTTGTTTCAAGGGGGCTGGTATAGAAACGTTTATTGTGTCCCCAAAAGTTAATTCTTTAGAAGAGGATTGTTTCAGTTCAAATAAACTGAGATATTTCAAAGTTTGCCACCAAGACCTTACTGGCCTTTCATATACAGAATCGTGTTTTAAGGATGTGAGTAATATTATACTCTTAGTTCCGCAAGGAACAAGTTCACTGTACAAGGAGTTCTATCCTTGGAAAGAGTTTAAATCCATCCAAGAATACAAAGATGAAAATGACGAATCATATTTTAATGCTTACAAGATTTCATACAAAGTAAAGAATGTTACTTCAAATGATAGTAGGGCATCCGTTTACGAACAGACTCCAATAAATAGTTACGTAATCTGTGACTATATGCCATCAGGTATTGAAATTGAGAATTTGTCAGAGCCAAATGTTGAGGGATATAAATTCTTAAAATGGGATAATGTTCCGAATTCTATGCCTTCGCATGATATAGTTATAACAGCCGTATTTGAAGACACAGGTACAGGTATAAAAGATGCAGTAATAGCTAAGTCACTTGATAGCTCTATATATACAATAGAAGGAGTTAAGGTTGGGAATTCACAAAGTAATTTGAGCAATTTGAAGCCTGGTATATATATCAGAAATGGAAAAAAACTTGTCATAAAGTAAATATACGTAATTAAAGTAATTATATGCAACAGCGATAAACGACATAGGCATTAGATGTGGTCCTATGATGTTTATCGCTGTTATTTTACGAAGAGCATTGCATTTCAAGTGCAGACAAGTAACCAAAGTCGTATCTACTAGTGGTCAGATTCCTAGCAACTTGGCTATGTATCTCGATGCAGAGAACGTGCCAATCCTCGGTACCAAGGCTAAGGACATCGACAACGCAGAGGACCGTGCGAAGTTCTCTCAGATGTTGACCAACAACCATATCAACCAGCCAGAGTAGAGGGCTTTGACCTTTATGGAGGACATCGACATCAAGGCTTTTTGGGGGAGTACTAAGAGATTATGTTTAGTGTATTGTGTTTAATGTTTAATTAGTGGGGTAAGCACTACACCTTATTTGAAATAAGAAATCCCTGCTGTAGGAATGGAGTTCCTATGGCAGGGATTTTTTGTTTGACTAGCATGTGTGTTGTCTAATGGGTGCAAGTCCCTAACGAGCCCTAGTAGTGGGAATCGTCCAGCCAGAGAGACAAGGGTGTCCGAGGTGACTCGGAATCTGAAAGAAGTCAGCGGCAAACATCTGACCCAACGCACAGAAACTTGATACAAGGCTAGCTTGCAGGGATAAGGCTGCAAAAAGAGCTGAAGTCCAATAACTACTCGGAACTGCATATAGTAAATCAAGTGGGTATAAGATGGAAAGACAATATGCTTAACTAGTGAGGTCTCACGGACATGGTTATTAGTTGCTTTTACGAAAGTCATGGAGTAAAGCTTGCCGTGAGAAGTCAGCAGATGCCATAGTAGTGGTGGGTTCGATACTCCCTCCATGAAGGGCAGAACCTATATATTAAACGATAGTAACAGAAACGTACCTTATGAAGGAAAGAATGCAGAAAACATTGGCAGAAGTCAAAGGCTGCCCACAAAGAGCTAGGACGGAATCCGAAGGGTATGTGGGAGCGCAGACCTTCATGTGGATATGTGAAGACAACATCGTGGAAGTGCCATTTGACAAGGAACACTTGTTGGAGCGCATCCTAAGTCCCGACAACTTGAACGCCGCCTATCTTGCGGTGCAAAGAAACAAGGGCTGTGGCGGTGTCGACAAGATGTCATGCGGGGAAATGCTCCCGTGGCTCTTGGCTAACAAGGACGCTCTGATATGTTGCTTGCGGGACGGTTCTTATCGTCCGAACCCTGTGAAGAGGGTAGAGATACCCAAGGACAACGGCAAGATGCGCCTGTTGGGAATTCCCACGGTGATAGACCGCATGGTGCAACAAGCCATAAACCAAGTCTTGACTCCTATCTATGAACGCCAATTCTCTCAGCTAAGCTACGGTTTCCGTCCGAGAAGAGGTTGCCATGATGCCCTGCGTGGAGCTCAGAAGATAGTTGATGAAGGCTACATCTATGTGGTTGACCTCGACTTGGAGCGTTTCTTCGATACGGTGAGCCATAGTAAACTCATAGAAATCCTTAGTCGCACGATAAAGGATGGCAGGGTGGTGAGTCTGATACACAAATATCTTCGAAGTGGTGTGATGAACAAAGGAGTGTTTGAGACAAGTGAAGAAGGAACTCCCCAGGGAGGTCCGCTGAGTCCATTGCTGAGTAATATAATGCTCAACGAGTTGGACAAGGAGCTTGAACGCCGAGGACTTCCATTTGTCCGCTACGCCGATGACTCGATGATATTTTGCAAATCCAAACGTGCAGCCATGCGAGTAAAGGAGTCTATAACCCGATTCATCGAAGGACAATTATATCTAAAAGTGAATAGGGAAAAGACGGTCGTTTCCTACGTGAAGGGTGTGAAATACCTTGGCTATTCCTTTTACATAAAGAAAGGGAAATGCCAACTCACGGTTCATCCGAAAGCCAAAGCCAAAATGAAAAGCCGTCTCAAAGAGTTGACTTCTCGCAGCAATGGCTGGGGATATGCAAAGAGGAAACAGAAACTAGAGGAATACATAAGGGGATGGGTTGGCTACTACCATTTAGCCAACATGAAACGTCTGCTCATGGAAACTGATAGTTGGCTGCGGCGACGCATCCGTATGTGTATATGGAAGGCTTGGAAACTCCCAAAGACCAGAATACGGAATCTTATCCGATGTGGCATCAATGATTATGATGCTAGGCGATGGGGGTACGTCAAGGGATATTGGAGGGTCAGCGGTTCTCCAATAATGCAAAGAGCAGCTTCGTCACAGAAGTTGCGAGATGCAGGCTATCCAACGCTCATGGGTTCATATATTGAATGGCATCCAAAATAGGAACCGCCGTATGCGGAACCGCATGTACGGTGGTGTGAGAGGTCGGAGAACGGAAGTAGGAGAAAACTACACCGTTTTCCTCCTACTCGATTGGCACCCACAAAAATTTTACCGGACAGCAATAGTTCGGAATATGGAGCAATGGTGAGACTGTTGCCCAACAAGGAAGAGTACAACCAGAACAGCGTGGATGCCAGTAAAGTGACCGACCACCACGCCCTACTCATCACCGAGCATCCTGCCATAGGACTCTATAAGGACGAGAAAATCATCTACGAGATGATTTTGCGCCGGATGGTAGAGGCATTCT
>CAVKNU010000158.1:0-6150 GCA_963657465.1 Lachnospiraceae bacterium | reverse complement strand
GCAAATCACTTTGCCTTATATCATCCATTTATCTATGATTAAAAATATTCATATCAATCATCCTGTGTCAAACCAGTATAGCGGATACCCGATACTTTATACTTGGAATAACCATACTTTGCCGGATAAGGATCATCATCAAAGCTGACATAGAAGACGATACTGTCGGCAGCTGTTCCGTGGGGAGTCAGGCCAGCCTTAGGCAGCACCTTTCCACCTTCAATGTTCACCTTGCAGTAGCTACCATCTTCGGAGGCAGTAGTGTTGGTAACTTCACCATTAGTAGTGAATGTAAGGCTCTGTACATCGGAAGTAGCTTTTACTTTGAATCCCCAGAAATTACCCTTATCATCTACCCACATCTGGCTAGCCAAATTGGCTGAAGTGTTATAAGTATTTACCAGGAACTTACCCAAACCGTAGAAATCTTCATAAACCGTGTTACCCTGATTATCTACAGCATCTACGCTAACATACCATTCACCGGCCAAAGACTCGGTGGCTGTACCGCCGATTTCGTCCTTCTCGCACGAAACGAACGTCATACTCAAGACAGCGATACACAAATATAATAATTTCTTCATAATTAAATGTCTAATTTATGATTATTTGCTCAAAGCTACATGGAACTTCATCGAACTAACATACTCAGCATCCCAAGTGTAAGAACCTGAAGCTGCATCAAATTTGCCGGAGAAACCGACGAGGCTGTCGCCCCAGCCAGCAACCAAGCTGTTTTTGAGCGTCATAGTGCCATCTTCAGCAAAAGAGACATCGCCCGCCATATTATAGTTGGTGCCATAGCCAGCACGCTGAGAATACCAGCCGCCAAACAAGTCATCGACATGATAAGTCCCATCATCATTATTGGTAATTACGACCTCATAATTGTCACCGAAAGCTTTCTGACCGCTATAGTCGCGATAACTGTTGGCATCTGTATAGAACACACCCTCCTTAGCATCTTTTGGATCTGTCACAATAACCTTACGAGAAATGGACGCACTGAAACCATCTTCGTTTACAACAGAATAAGTAAGGGTATAAACACCAGACTTTTCCGGATTAACCGAACCACCCACAGTAACACTAGAACTAACATCCTCCCCATTGAGTTCGGCAGCACAACCTGGGTCAACAAAGGCCGAACCCTTGTCAACATGCATCGTGGCATCACCATTGAGACTCAACACTGGGTAATAAGTGATACGTGTGAATCCGGCAGAACTGTCATTGTCGCAACTGCTGAAAGTAGCAGCAGAAGTCAACAACAAAAGCATCACATAAAATATATTCTTTTTCATTTCGCTATTCATTTAATTTGAAACACTAGACGATTACTCTCCCCAAAATACAGGCTTTGTATAGTCTGAATTGCTGAATGTAGGAGTGTTGCTGTTACGAGAAGAAGAACACTCTGCATATGGGAAACGCTCCAAAAGTTTGTTGTTCCCCACCTGGCCGAATACCTGAATCGGAGTGTAAAGCGTACCATAATCGTAGAGAGCATCATTGTAAGAAGCATCGTTTACATTGTCATAATAGTTGCCACCTGTCTTGCTTCCAAATGCAGGATAGTCAAGACGACGCACCTCACACCAGGCCTCAAAGGTATCTGTACCAGAAAGTGCAATCCACTTCTGCACACCAATACTCTTCTTGTAGTTTGACATATCGAACGGATATCTTGCGATATGCTCAGCCGCGCCATCTACACCAGCAGAAGCGAAGGATGTCTCAATTGCCTTGTTATAGTGAGCCTCAGCATTGGCAGCGTCACCCGTACGAGCATAATACTCAGCAATAAAGAACTCTGTATCAGCCACAGTAATCAAATCTAAAGGAGAATTGTATGCCATTACAGGACGGCACCACTTATTCAAAGTCTTGGAGTTTGAGAAATTAGTGCCGGAAATACCTCCCATATACTTACCGTCAGAATTCTTCTCGAAGAAAGCTGACAAGCGAGGATCTGTATAGACTATATCACCAGTTGAATTTTTCACCTGCATAGAGCCGATGATGGCAAGATTTGCACAGACATTGGTCTGTGTACTACCCCAAGAAGATGCAAACTCTTCAGAATAATATGGGTTCATGCTGCCAGCTTCACTACCCCAGCAACTGGTATAAGCCACATCCTCTGTTGGGAAATTGTTCTCTGCTACCAAAGTCTGAACCTTAGGCAAAATGGAAGAATCTACATTGGCCATACGCATCAGAAGTCTCAACTTCAATGCATTGGCAAACTTGATCCAACTACCAGCCGTCTCACCAGGGAAAAGGAAGTTTGTGCATACGGTATTGGAAGCAGATGCCTTTTCCAAAGCATTGTCCAATTCAGCAACAATACCCTCATAGACAGTCTTGCCGTCATCATACTTGGGCGAGATATTGTCTGCATCGAGAGCCTCTGTGTATGGAGTCTCGCCATAGCAATCTACCAAAGCCTCCAAAGAGAAGGCACGCAGAGTCGTTGCTGCAAGATAAGTTCCCCAATCCTCTGAAGCCTCAGACTTTTCAAGTATCGTCTTCAGGTTGACCAAAGCCTGCTCATAGAACTGATTATACATCGTACTGCTACGAGTAGCCGACTGCTGGAACTGAGAATAGTCCAGATAGTTGGATGTACCGAAGAGGTGAGCATACACCTGTGAGAAGTATCCGCCCGTAATACGCAGATAGTTGCCGTAAGCATTGGCGATGGACATTTCCACACCAGGCATAATCATAGAAGAGGTGACATTGCTTTCGGTAGGAGATGTCGGATCCTGATTGATGTCCAGATAGCTGTCGCAAGAAGAGAAGCAAAGCCCCAATGCGAGAGCTGACATGAATATATATTTCTTCATATTGATATCCTTATTAATATTTGTTCCTAAAAATTTAGAATGTCACAGAAAGATTGGCGCCGAATGTACGGCAAGATGGGTTGGCATAAAGCTCACCAAACTGAGTTGCCAAGTCACCATATGAGCTTTGGCTCACTGTAGTGGTTTCCGGATCGATGTATCTGTTACCACTAGCTGTCCACGTGAACACATTGTTGCAGAACACAGTGAGAGCCACATTGCTCAAATATGCCTTCTTCACCCATGTACGAGGCAAGTTCCATGTCAAGCTGATATTACGCAGCTTCACGTAAGACCGGTCGAGCAAATAAGCTTCACCACCATCACCATATCCATAGTTGTTATAGTAATTCTGATAACTACTGTTGGTCAGGTAAAGAGGAGTGGTATTCTCTACGTATGTATCACCATCTTTCACCACAGAATTAGGAATGATGAACGGACGGCGCTGGTTGTAGGTTGTCACTGCACCATTACCAGTAAACTGCATCAAGTTCTTGGTACGTGAGAACATATAACCACCCTTGCGGATATCCAATGCTGCACTCAGTGTTACACACTTATAAGTCAGAGCTGTTGTCACACCACCAGTCCAGTCACTGTTCATATTCTTACCTGTATCTTCTACCGAAGTTCCGAGAACAGGCTGACCATTGGAATCGACAATCAGCTTGCCATCTTCGGTATATTGCGGCAAATAGGTATAGTACTCACCCATTGGGCGTCCCTCTTCCGCATACATATAAACTGCATCGTTACCGGCTGAGAAGCTATAGATAGCTACCTTGCCACCCTCTAGACTTGAAGGCATCTCAAGAACCTTGTTCCAGTTCTTGGAGAAGTTGAAAGACAACTCCCACTTGAAGTCTTTGGTCTGCACAGGCACTGTGGTGAGCAACAATTCTATACCACGGTTACGTACGGAACCAAAGTTGGTTACCTGATAATAGTAACCTGTAGCAGGATCTACTGGCAAAGTAAAGATCTGGTCGTTGGTTGTTCTGTTGTAGAAAGAAGCATCCAAACCAATGCGCCCCATAAAGAACTGCAAGTTGATACCAGCCTCAATCTCAGTAGTCATCTCTGGTTTCAGAGAGTTACTACCCTTTGTGTTACCCAAAAGGAATGAGTTGGCACCATTCATAGGGAACTTGGAAACACCTGTACCATAATATCCTCGAATACTAGCCTGGTCATAGGTAGAACCTGTCAGATAAACATCGGCATCATTACCGGTCTTACCGTATGCCAAACGAGCCTTACCGAATGTAAGCACTTTGTTTTCAGGGATTACCTTGGTAAAAATCCAGCTCAATGTCGCACCTGGATAGAAGAAACTGTTCTTGGCGACAGGCAATGTGGATGACCAATCATTACGGGCAGTCATCTCAAGATATACCATATCGTCCCAACCCAATGTAACATCGCCAAAGAGACCTATAAGACGACGCTTCGACTGTCTTTCTGTCAAAGTTGTCTTGGTAGAGCCATTGCTCAACTGCCAGAAGCCTGTATCGAAAGTCAGGTCATCTGTCTCACCTACCATATAGGTTGCATAACGCTCATTCACGTTGAGACCCACAGTAGCGCTCAAATCGAGCTTGTCGTCAAGAAACTTGTTCTTGTAATTGCCCATGAAGTCGTGATTGAACTCATACATACGGCCATAGCGTGCATAAACATAACCAGACTGGTTCATGTTGCTTGGAGCATAGCCCTTGTTATCGGTAATCAACTTGTCATCAAGAGCTATCTGAGGATAACCTATCTTGCTGTCATAGTCGGTATAGTCGAAACCGAAACGATATGTCAAGGTCAAGTCCTTGATTGGAGTAATGTCTGCCTGCACCTTGCCGTTGATCTGCTTGGCATCGGTATGGTTATAGTTGTTCTCCAAAGCCCAATAAGGGTTGGTAATTCCATAAGGCGTGAAGTAAGCCTCTGGAGTGTTGAAAGCGCTTGAAAGGTCTTTCTTGTCGAGCAAGGAGACATCACGCGGCAACTCATAGAGACCGTCGATTACGGAAGTACCCTGATATGTACCCACTGCATCGGTATAACTGCGTGCGAAATTGACCGAAGAAGACAACTTCAACCAATCTGTGGCCTGGTAAGAATTACGAAAAGCCAGAGTATTACGGTTGTATGTATCCTTATCGCCTGGCATGATACCATCATCACCCGTGTAAGAATAAGACAAATAATAAGTCATCTTATTATCGTTGGAAGCACCGCTCAAAGAGACATTATGGTTCTGAGACCATCCTGTAGAGAAGAAATCCCTCACATTATTCTTCAAAGCACTGTAAGGGTGAATCAACTGCTGGTGATTCCATTCTGGACCGAAAACCTGTTGTGAACCATCTAAAGCAGGACCCCAAGAACCATTTTCTATATAGGTCTGCCGACCATTCCAACCCTGGCCAAAGCTGTTCTGCATTTCCGGCAAAGTAGCTACCATGCGTGCCTGGACACTACCACTATAGTTGATAGTAAAGTTGCGTCCCTGCCCCTTGGAACCGTTCTTGGTAGTAATCAAGATAACACCATTGGCTGCGCGGCTACCATAAAGAGCTGTAGCAGCAGCACCCTTCAGTACGGTCATGCTGGCAATATCCTCAGGAGAGATATTAGAGATACCGCCTGTAGAGATGTTCTTACCCTGGCCAGAAACCATATTATTCTGCAAAGGCACGCCATCAACCACATAAAGAGGTTGGTTACTGCCATTGATAGAACCATAACCGCGAATCACGACATTGCTCACAGAACCTGGGTCAGAACTGGTGGCATTCACCTGAACACCGGCCACCTTACCGGAAAGAGCGTCAGCCACATTAGTGGTACGTGCACCTACAATCTCGTCATTCTTGATTGTTGTGGCAGCATAACCAAGGGTTTTCTCACTACGAGTGATACCCATGGCTGTAACCACAACCTCATCCAAATTTCTGGCATCAGAAGTCAAGATGACCTTCATCTTGGCAGAAGCTTTCACTGTCTTTGTCTGCATACCTAGATAACTAATTTCCAAAACAGCATCCTTGCTTGCGTTTGGAAGAGTAAAATTACCATCGACATCAGTCGCTGTACCGGTCTTTGTTCCTACTATTCTAACGGATGCACCTATCACCGGTTCACCGTCTTCCTGAGAAACAACTTTACCTGTAACGGTAGTTTGGGCGAAAGCCATACTCGTACTAAGAGCCAGCCCCCCCATAAACATGGTCCATCTTTTCACCATAATTTCTCTCTCTTAAAAATTAAACAACTTACAAATATCGAGTGCAAAGATACA
>CAVKNU010000157.1:0-6159 GCA_963657465.1 Lachnospiraceae bacterium | reverse complement strand
TGCCCAACTCTTGATAACCGAAACGGTTTGCTTTTACTTCCTGTGCCTCGGCGAGAGCTGCTTTCAAGTCGCCAAGGTCTTCAACATTAAAGAATGTCTTCATATCTGATGCTGTTAATAATTTAAATTTCTTTTCAAATGCCCCGGGGCAATTGCCCCAGTTACCCCCATACTCGGACTTGGTATAGAGATGGTACGGACTTGGTACGGAGTTGATACGGAGATACTATTGAATTTTTCTTCGTTCTTCACTTCCTTATTTGTCCATTTCCTGTTATCAACCACTTGTAAGTGGTGATTTCTTCGAGTGCCATAGGTCCGCGTGCTCCAAGCTTCTGCGTGCTGATGCCAATCTCGGCACCAAGTCCAAACTGTGCGCCATCGGTAAAGCTGGTAGGAGCGTTGACATAGACGCAAGCCGCATCCACCATCATCTGGAACTTCTTCTGTGCCTCAGTGTTGTCTGAAACGATGCTCTCGCTATGTCCACTGCCGTAGGTGGCGATGTGTTCGAGAGCTTCGTCTTCGGAAGCCACGGTCTTGATGCCCATCTGCATACTGAGCCATTCAGTGTTCCAAATGCTCTTCAGATTAGGCTCTGTTTCCTTCATCTTCTCCTCGCTTTCCTCAGCCTTATATAATAAGGTGTCAGGATAATGACCCTTCAATGCCTCGTAAGCCTTGGCATCTGCGTGAATCTTTGTGTCGTGCTTAGAAAGGTCTTCGCACAGCGTTCCCAGGTCGTTCAAACGGCTTTCGTGGATGAGTAAACAGTCGAGCGCATTGCAAACGCTCACTCTTCTGCACTTGGCATTGGTGATGATACGCTTGCCCATCTCAGCGTCTCCATCCTTGTCGAAGTAGCAATGCACCACGCCAGCTCCCGTCTCGATGACAGGTACTTTCGCCGTGTCGCGCACAAAGCGGATGAGCTTTTTTCCGCCACGAGGAATGCAGAGGTCAATGTAGCCCACGGCATTCAGCATCTCGCCCGTAGCCTCATGGGTGGCAGGGAGGAGAGTGACGACATCTGGATTAATGCCATATTTTATCAGTACCTTGTGGATAAGTTCCACTCCTGCACGATTGGAAACATTGGCATCCTTGCCTCCTTTCAATACACAAGCGTTTCCACTCTTGAAGCAGAGCGAGAATACATCGAAGGTTACGTTAGGGCGAGCCTCGTAAATCATACCGATGACTCCGAAAGGAACGCTCACTCGCTGTAGGTGCAATCCATTGTCGAGCGTCTTTTCCTTCAAGATTCTTCCGAGCGGTGAGGGCAGGGTGCTGACGTGTCGCATATCCGAGGCAATGTCTTGGAGGCGTTGCTCGGTAAGTTGCAGACGGTCGTACATCGGGTTCGCCTTGTCCATTCTCGCCAAGTCCTCCGCATTCGCTTTCAATAGCGCAGGAGTCTCAGCGATGATGGCATCAGCCACCGCCTGTAGGATTTCATTACGCTGTTCGTCGGTCAGCAAGCCCAGTGTCTTGCTTGCCGCCTTCACTCGTTGGAAAGTCTCTTTCAGTTCCATTCGCTTTACCCTTTCTTATTTGTTTGTGTTATGAGTCTCTTAAGGGAGCGTTGCATTGCTCTCTGTTAAGATGTGGCAAAGGTAAGCATAAATATTGATAATTGCAAACTTTATGCAAGAAAAAGTGATAAATCGGTAGATAAATGGATAGTTATACGAAAATGGCATAAGAAAAGGTCAGACACCGTCTGACCTTTTTATATGGATGGAAGAAACATCAGGCATTGCCTGATGTTTTTGCTTTTTGAATTCTTCAGACACCGTCTGAAGAATTGCTAGTAATCTGCTGTTACTCCATGCTCATATAGATATTCAGGCGCAATGTCTGCTCCATTAGCCCAAAATATCGTTTGGTCTAAGCCGAATTGGATGAACTTGCTTTTGTCTTTCAACTCACTGAATGCAGGGTATTTCAAGAGAGATGTCAAGTCAACCTTTTTCTTTGCTCCGTCATTAAAAGTACAAAGAAGCGTATAGTCTCCTAAGTAGTCCACATCTTTAATAGTTAAAATCATAGCCGTTTGTTTTTATCGTTGCACTTTCTTTATCGTTTCTCCTCGTTGAGCTTTGCCCCAAAGTTCCATGATTTCTTCTTCATGTTCGTCGATGAAGTCGTTAATCAAATGAATAGTCTTTGATTTAGCTCGTCCTTCTACGATTCTATCTTTGATTGTAATCGTAAAAGTACCTTCTCCACTTCTCACGTGAATGTGCGGTGGGTTGTGGTCGAAGGCGTAAATGTAAATCAATATTCCTTGTATTACATATACTGCTCCCATATTGTTTGTTTTTTATATAATTATAGTGCAAAGATAGTGCTTTCTTTTGAAAAAGCCACCTTTCTCATCACTTTTTTCGCTAAAAGTTTGGAGGTTTCGAGAATAATTCTTAATTTTGCCACCGACTCAGTTAGCCCGTTTGTATGGGCGAGTGGGTTATTTACTGGTAAAGGACGTTTATGGAACGTTTTCTTTGGGCCTCAGATCTCGCAAATTTGACAAACCCCAAAAGATACGGCAACATGAATGTTCACGATGGGTGTATTATACCTGACGTATTGGGCATATTGTCATTTCAAGATGGCGATGTGTTCTTATGTCACATATTTATAATGCGTCATGACGTGGGCTATCTGTGTTGCTTATCCTAGGAGTGGGGGCAATGCGAGAGCCTGAAGACTTGGGATGAGCGAGAAGTAGAGACTCCCACGTATTCTATGCTAAAAACCAAATATTTTAAGACTTATTAAATTATTTCTGAGCGAATTGCAAATCAAGTTTGCTTTTATGTGCTTGAAATGCTTTCGGATCGTACTTTTCTTTCTTCTTTACTAATGCCACAATAATTCTCAAAAGTTTATTCTTCACATTGTTCAAAGCTACGGAATGCTTTTTCCCTCGCTTGATGAGTCCCTCATAATATGCCTTGATTTCTGGGTTGAAAATCTTGGCAATTTGCGCCGCTTGGCTAAGTAGTGACTTTATAAGCTTATTGGCAAAATGGCTTGTTCTGGCAGGCTTGTGTACGCTTGTTCCAGAGTCCTGTCCAAATGGTGCAACTCCATAGTAGCACGCAATTTTTCGTGCGTCTAAATCAAAACGTTTGAAGTTGTTCGTGAATATGAGCAAACAGGCACCGTTTTGTCTGGCTACGCCTTTGATTGACGTGATTATCTCGTAGTTTTCCTTTAGCTCTTTATCTTCATCGATGAGCTTGTCTATCATATCGTCACACTCTTTTATGGCTTTGTCAATCTCTTCTATGAGGTGGTTGCTTTTGCGCTTGATGAAGCTAATCATAGGTGAAGGCTCCGAGGTGTCTTTGTCCTGCTTCCTAATATCCATAGCGACACGCTGTTGTACGAGTTTATGTCGGTATAAGAAAACTTCTCGAAGTTGCGTAAGTGATTTTGACAGAGGCTCAAACATCTTTGCCTTGTCTTGATGTCTCCATGCGTATTCTGCAATCATAGAGGCGTCTGCCTTGTCGCTTTTCAAGCGTTGTATTCCACTACTATGTTTAATCGTATAGGCGTTTTCTATCCAAATGTCTAGTCCCTTTCCAAACAACCATTTGGAGAGTCCTATGCTGCATGAGCCTGTATCTTCACCGCAGAACAACCATTCAGTGTCTGTAGCTCCTTTTGAATGTGACTTGACCCATTTCAAGAAATGTTGGTATCCAGACTTATTGTTGTCAAATGTACCAAACTCACGAGTTCCAAACTCTGTCAACCCACAGGCATCAATGATGGCTGCATCAAATTTTAATTTGGCAAAATCTATGCCGATAAATAATTTTTTCATAACTTTGCATTTACGTTTTATATTGGCTGGTAGCAAGCTGTATTTTGCCCTAAACTCTAAATAGACTCGAAGTCTTGGTATTCTATCGGAGCTTTGCAGCTTAGGAAGAGAGGAACCATAACGTGGGCTGGTCTCGTGTACCTCCTTTTTGTTGGTCTGTCCTCTCTTCCGCCAGTCTTTTTCCTTTTGACAACAAAGGTACAAAAACTGGCTCAACTTTTGGTAAGCCCTCGGTAATTATTTACTCGCTTCGCTTAGCTTTTTTAAGGTAAATATTCCACTCGCTTACTAAGCCACTGCAAACTTAGAGCTTTTTTTTATATGTTTTGGAGATTATCAACTTTATCTATTAACATTCTCCGCATTATGCTTGTTGTGTTTTATGAAGGAGAAAAAAACTTTTTTGCTTATGAAGAAGATCGACTTTACGCAATTGTGGCACAGTCGGTGCCTAATGGCGTTGATGGTAATGCTACTGGCGCTGTTGCCGGGAGTAGGGTGGGCTACAACATTGACCTTGGGCAATCTTGTAGTGGAAACAGACGGCGTCGAGAATACTGATTATTCTTGGAACGAGTCGGAAAAAATCTTTAAGGTTCTGACATCTACTCCTGCCACATTCTCCACTAATGGAACATTTACAGGCCAGATAGCCGTGTCCGAAGGAGTGACGGGGGCTGTAATCACCCTAGGCAATCTAACTATTGACAGGGGTGCCGTCTGGGCATCAGGCGGCTCATCGGCCTTGCTTATAGGCAAGAATGCAACTGCTAAAATCATCCTTCAGGATGGTGCTACAGCTACTATGCGTGGCGCGTGGGAAGGGGAGAGCATGCATGTAGCTGAAGGAGCCTCTGCTACAATAGAGGGGTCTGGAAGCTTGACCGTCAATTCCGCTTATATACAAGGAGCAGGTCACGGTGCTGCTATTCTTCTTCCCAAGACTGCTACGCTAACGATAAATAGCGGTAAAGTAACGGCCAATTCAACAGAATGCAATGCGGGAGAAGGCGCAGCCATCGGAGGAAGACAGTATGCTCATGAGACAGGTTGTGGCACATTGATTATAAACGGCGGTGAGGTTACGCTCACGGCAAACAAAGCGGCTGCCTTTGGCGGTGGCTCAAGCTGTGGATATACCAACGAACCTAATGGAGGCGACGGCGGAACACTCATAGTAAATGGCGGAACGCTCAAAGCACAAGGTCGAATTGGCGGTGGTGCGTCATTTAGCAACGGTAATGGAGGATGTGGCGGCAGTATTACCATTAACGGTGGTACAGTAACGAGCACGATGGACCTCGGATCAGCAGAAAATGCTACTTCTGTTGGTAGCATCAACCTGGTTGGTGGTACACTTACTACTCCGTCTTTGACTATGGCAGACGGTGCTATTACCATTAAGCAGTCTATGACTTTGGCAGACGAGTTGACAACATTGTTGCCTATTACCATTGCAGAAAATGTGGTGCTCACTGTGCCTGAAGGTTTCAACTTTGATATCAGTAGTACGCAGATAACACTCGCAACTGGTGCAAAACTCAATAACCTTAATGTGCCGACCCTCAATACTGACGGTTACTATGAGATATACACCGCTACGCAGCTAAAATGGTTTCGCGACCTTGTGAACGGAACACTTACTGACGTAACAGTAGACCCACAAGCTAATGGAAAGTTGATGGTAGATATCGATTTACAAAACGAAGTGTGGATGCCTATTGGTAAGGTAACGGAGGAAGAGCAAGAAATCATTTACAAAGGAACATTCGATGGTAACTACCATACCATAAGTAACTTGAATGTCCAAGGAAGTATTGCTCGTGGTTTCTTTGGAAAGATTGGGCTCGGAACGATAAAGAACTTAGGAATCATTAATGCGAAAATTGAATCAGGTGGTACTTTTGTGGGTGTTATTGCCGCAATAAATGGACAGGCTACAATACAGAATTGTTGGACGGCAGGAGATATAAAGCTTGTTTATAGTGATGGCTGTCAAGGTATGGCTGGCATTACTGTAGCATCTGGTGGTACCATAATTAACTGCCATACGTCATATAGCGTAGCAGTGGATGAATTTGGTGGTAGCACAATAACTAATTGTACTGCGGGTATAAGCTCCGAAGCTTACAAGACAGGCGAACTCGCATACTTGCTGAATACGAATAAGGGTGACGATGAAACTTACAGCTGGGGACAGACCATCGGCACAGACGCTCACCCTGTGGCATTGACCGAGACTAACAAGGTGTACCAGCACGGGACGGCACAAGACGCTACTACCATAACGCTAAAAGTTGACAACTTGTATAACCGTA
>CAVKNU010000156.1:0-6186 GCA_963657465.1 Lachnospiraceae bacterium | reverse complement strand
TCATCAAGGTGAAATTGCCTAACGGCGAGAAAAAGCAGATTATGCACGATATGCCAGACCACAAGGAAGGCGTGAACTTCGTGTTCAAATGCTTGCTCGACCCAGAGATTGGCGCCATCAAGGACTTGAAGGAAATCGACGCTGTAGGACACCGTGTAGTGCAGGGTGGTGACAAGTTCAAGGAGAGTGTCATCGTTGACAAGAGCGTAGAGGATGGTATCGAGGAACTTTGCGACCTCGCTCCTGTTCACAACGCTGGTCACTTGAAGGGTATCCGTGCCGTAGACTCTTTGATGCCTGGCACTCCTCAGGTTTGCGTATTCGACAACGCTTTCCATAGCACAATGCCTGACTACGCTTATCTCTATGCTATCCCTTACGAGTTGTACGAGAAGTATCACGTACGTCGTTATGGCTTCCACGGAACATCTCACCGCTACGTTTCTAAGCGTGTATGCGAGATTCTTGGTCTTGACTATAACAACTCTAAGATTATCACTTGCCACATCGGTAATGGTGGTTCTGTAGCTGCCGTATTGAATGGCAAGGTATTGGATACCTCTATGGGCTTGACTCCATTGGCAGGTTTGATGATGGGCTCTCGTTGTGGTGACATTGATGCTTCTGCCGTAACTTACTTGATGGAGAAGTTGAACATGAAGCCACAGGAGATGGCTGACTTCTTGAACAAGAAGAGCGGTGTGCTCGGTATCACAGGTATCTCTTCTGATATGCGCGACATCGAGAAGGCTGCCAACGAGGGTAACGAGAAGGCTCAGTTGGCACTCCGTATGTACGAGTATCGCATCAAGAAGTATATCGGTGCATATACAGCAGCCATGGGTGGCGTAGATGCCATCGTCTTCACTGCTGGTGTTGGTGAGAACCAGACCGACCTTCGTGAAGAGGCTTGCAAGAACTTGGAGTATCTCGGCATCAAGATTAATAAGGAAGTAAACGACAAGATTCATGGCGAGGAAGCAATCATCTCTACCGATGACAGCAAGGTGAAGGTAGTTGTGGTTCCTACAGACGAGGAAATCGTTATCGCTCGCGATACAATGAATTTGGTTTCTAAATAAACCGAAGCATATATATAAATTAAGGTGAAGGCCTCTTTAAAGTGAAGCCTTCACCTTATTGCTTATTATCATTATTACGCATTTTTTATTATGAACACAAAGATTGTAACTTTCGGAGAAATATTGCTTAGAATATCTAAGCCTGGTTATCAACGTTTATTCCAAGGACATCGTATGGAAGGCAATTATGGAGGAAGTGAGGCTAATGTCGCCATCTCTTTAGCTTGTCTTGGCGACAATGTGGAATATGTTACCCGTGTACCATACGGTGAGATGGGACAGGCGGCATTGATGCATCTCCGAGAATACGGTCTGAATGTTTCACATGTGGTGCGTGGCGGAGACCGCCTTGGCACCTATTACTTCGAGGAGGCTGTGGCGATGCGCAACTCACGTGTGGTATACGATCGTAAGAACTCTTCTTTCTATACTCTGAAGCGTGGAATGGTGAAGTGGGACAAGGTCTTGGCGGATGCTGCGGTATTTCATTGCTCTGGCATCACTTGTGCCATCAGTCGTGATGCGATGGAATCTACGATGGATGCCATTCAACTCGCCGTAAAGGATGGTCTCACCATTGCTTGCGACATCAATTATCGCAAGAATCTATGGGGATATGGTCTCGAACCTCATGATGTTCTCTTCCAGATGATGCAGTATAGTGACATTATCTTTGGCGACCAAAACGAGTGGGAGGTGGCTAGTGGCGTGGCTCACATTCCTTTCGAGGCTCTTGACGAAAACTATGAGATAGACAAGGAGGCTTACTTGGCTTACTTCCGCAAGATGCACAAGCTCTTCCCTAAATGTAAGAAGATGGTGATGGCTGTGCGCAACCAGATAGCCAGCAGTCACCATACCCTGAGCGGCTTGCTCTATGATGCAGTGGAGGACAAGCTCTATACCACTAGAATATACGACATCCAACCGATAGTTGACCCGATGGGCGTTGGCGATGCCTTCGTCGCTGCCTATATCCACGCTCATCAGAAATGGGGCGACAAGAACCAGTATTGCCTCGACTTCTCACTCTCGGCAAGTGCCATTAAGAATACCATATCAGGAGACCAAAACTTGGTGTCAGAAGAAGAAATCATCTCGAACATGACTTCTTCAGGTGGAAGAATACAGAGGTAAATTTGAATGTTAAATGTTAAGTGTTAAATGTTAAGTTGTATCTTTGCTGCCAGCTTTCTTGGCGGCAAATAAGTTAACACTTAACATTTAACACTTAACATTGTTTTTACGGTTGGCTTTCGCCCTCCACATATTCTTCCATAAACATGTGCTCGCCATCGAAGACGGCGTAGGTGAACTGCCAAATCCAATCGCCTAGAATCATTAGGCGAGTCTTTTTGCTCAACATGAGGTCTAGTTCGATGTGGCGATGGCCAAACATAAAGTAGTCGATGTCCTTGTGCCCTTGCATGTATTGCTTGGCAAAGCGAACCAAGAACTCTTTCTTTTCGCCCATGTAAGGCTCCTCCTTGCCATCGGCCCGCTTCAGGCGGCTATACTTCGCCCAGTTCAATCCCAAAGCCATGCCCCAACGTGGGTGAAGAGCATTGAGCAATCGCTGGCAAGTACGGTCGTGGAACATCGCCTTCAAGAACTTAAACTTCTTGTCAGGGTCACCAAGTCCATCACCGTGTGCCAAGAAGAATATCTTGTCGTATATCTCCACGGTCTGAGGCTTGTGGTGAACGATGACTCCACACTCTTCCTCTAGGTAACCGTATGTCCAGAGGTCATGGTTGCCGGTAAAGAAATGCACCTCCACGCCCATGTCGGTAAGCTCGGACAGCTTGCCCAGAAAACGGGTGTATCCTTTCGGTACTACATACTTATATTCATTCCAGAAGTCGAACATGTCGCCAAGCAAATAGATGGCGGCAGCCTTCGTCTTGATGCTGTCCAGAAATCGAACCAGTCGGCGTTCCTGCATTCGTGCATGAGGAATGGCAAGCGAGCCGAGGTGGGCATCAGAAAGAAAATATACGTTTTTCATAAGCGAAACTATTTGCTTTACCTATTATTATTCGAAGCCCAGCTCAACTCTGGCTTCCTCGCTCATCATACTTTGGTCCCAGGCAGGTTCGAACACGAGGTTGACGTTGGCAGACTTAACGCCTTCCACGCTATCCACCTTGGTACGGACATCCTCTAGGATAAAGTCGGCGGCAGGGCAGGATGGGGCGGTGAAGGTCATGTCTAGGTCTACGTTGCCATCTTCCTTTACGTCAATCTTGTAAATCATGCCGAGGTCCCAGATATTGACAGGAATCTCAGGGTCGTAAACGGTCTTCAATACATCTACGATCTTCTCTTCTATCTTTGTCTTTTCTTCTTGTGTCATAATTCTTATTTTTTTCTATTTGCAAAGATAGTGATAATTGAAGAAAATACAAAATAAAAATAGCAGATTATTTATAATTTCCCCTTGTCATGATAAGAATAAAAGCTTCCATCCGTGATAATGACATGGTCCATGAAGAAAATACGCATAATTTCACATGCCTTTTGAATCTTCTGAGTCAGCAAATCGTCTTGTTTGCTGGGCTGAGCATTGTGGCTTGGGTGGTTATGGCAGAAAGCGATGATGGTTGCATTATTGAGGACAGCCTCTTTCATGAGCATGCGAATATCCACAGCTGTTTCGGTGAGTCCCCCATGTGATAGTCGAGAAGCCTTGATGAGTTTGAAGTTTTGGTTCATCAGGAGAACCCATGCCTCTTCTACGTCGAGATCTTGTAGCTTGGGATGCATGTAGTTGTAGATGGCAATGGAGGAACCTAAATCTAGACGCAAAGGTATCTTTTCGCTAGCTCTTCTTTTGCCAAGTTCACATGCGGCAAGGATAGTGATGGCTTTGGCGGGTCCCATTCCTTTGTATTTTGTAAGTTCTCGAATGGATAACTTGCCTAAAGTATTGAGATTATTGTCGCAATCATTGAGAATACTTTTCATTAAATCGACCGCACTTTGGTGTTGTGAGCCAGACCCAATCAGAATGGCTAGCAGTTCGGCATTAGACAAGGCTTCAGTGCCCAGGCGTTCCATCTTTTCACGAGGACGATCTTCGGCAGCCCAATTGGCGATACTCAACTTTTCGTTGTATTCATAAGGTTTAGTTTTCGTCATATCATTTGAAAGTGTTAAAAGTTAGCTCCTGTTCTACGTGGCATTACTTATAGAACGTTTTATTGTAAGCGCTAAATTCGTTTTGTCCCAATACGCATCTCTTCCACCAAGCAGACAAGAATCCGCAACCATAGCCCATCAGCTGGGTGAAAGCGGCACGAATGCTGAGGAAACCTATCTTGATGCTTCTGTTCTCATTGCTGCTATCGATAAACAAGGCTATTGTGTAGAGAATGATGAAGAACAATCCCACGCATCCCAAAGTCTCCATGATGTGCCCTAGGGTAGGGAATACATGATTCATGCCTAGCAAGTAAGGCAAGAATCCAAAGAAAAGTAACAAGAGTGTACCTATGATTCCCAAGGTGAAGGCCATAGGGAGTAGATGCACGAGCTTCAGGCTCTCAGGATATTTCTTATAGAGATTGATGCGAGCGATACCACTGTTATAGACTTGTCGCCAGAACTTGCGAAAGTCGGTGCGTCGCTTGTGCCATACCCATGCCTCAGGGAACAGTCTGCACTTGCAACCAGCCTTGAAGATGCGGATGGAGAAGTCGATGTCCTCACCGAAACGCATATTGGAAAAGCCATTCAGATGGAGATAGACATCCCTGCGGATGCCCATGTTGAATGAACGGGGATAGAACTTATCCATCTTCTTCTTTCCTCCACGAATACCGCCTGTGGTGAAGAAAGAAGTCATGGAATAAGAAATAGCTTTCTGAGTGTCTGTAAATGATGAGTGTGCCTTGTCTGGACCGCCAAAAGCATCGGCTGGTTCACGGCTCAACTCATCACTTACAGCCTTCAGATAGTTCTCTGGCAAGACGACGTCGCTATCGAGTATCAAGAGATATTCGCCTTGTGCACGTTCGGCACCATAATTGCGACTTTGTCCAGGACCAGAGTTTTCTTTATAGTAATAATGTATGTCCATCTTGTCGGCATATTTCTCGCATACATCCTCGCAAGGCTTTTGCGAACCATCCTCAACGATGACCACCTCGAAGTCTTTCTCCGATTGATGGGTAAGACTCTCCAAGAGCTCGTCCACTTCGTCGGGACGATTGAAAACAGGGACAATAATGGAATACTTCATGCATTTACTATTAAGAAGTTGGATTACTCGCTTACACGACCGAGGTAGCTACCGTCACGAGTGTCGATCTGGATAGTCTCGCCCTCGTTAACGAACAAAGGTACACGAACCTCAGCACCAGTCTCAAGAGTAGCTGGCTTTGTTGCGTTGGTAGCAGTGTTACCCTTAACACCTGGCTCAGAGTGAGTAATCTTCAATGTAGTCTTCACTGGCATCTCAGCCAAGAGGATAGTGCCATCGGTAGTGTCTGTAACAACCTCTACTACGTCACCCTCCTTCATGTACTGGCCACCAGTAACGTTCTCCTTAGCGATAGGCACCTGCTCGAAGGTCTCCTGGTTCATAAAGATGCAACCAGTAGCATCCTCGTAGAGGTACTGGTAAGGACGGCGCTCAACGCGAACATCCTCCAACTTGAAACCAACCTGGAATGTACGCTCCAATACACGGCCATCGGCAACATTCTTCAACTTAGTGTTCATGACAGTGTTACCTTTACCTGGCTTTCTGTGCTGAAAGTCAATACAAACCCATACCTTGCCGTCCATGCGGATGCAAGTGCCAATCTTAATTTCCTGTGAATTAATCATTTTGTTTATCTTGAATTTTTATAATATGTATCTGAAAAACGGTGCAAAGTTACGGCAAAAACATGAAAAACCCAAGCAATTAACGAAAAAAACATAAATATTTAAGCTAATTTTTGCAGTTTTCTTGGTTATTTCAGAAATAATGCGTAATTTTGCAGCCCAAAAAGGGCGCATTATGTGTCTTTGTAGAGAATATTAATTAAAAAATAAATAAGAAAAAATGAAAAGAACATTTCAGCCTCACAATCGTCGTCGCGTGAACAAGCATGGT
>CAVKNU010000155.1:0-6230 GCA_963657465.1 Lachnospiraceae bacterium | reverse complement strand
GTAATTGGCTTTCGAAAAAACGCAAAAATGCTTTATTATCAACAAAATAGCGTTTTCGCATCAAACATTTAATATTTCTTCACATCGCTCTGCAGCTTCTTGTCGATGCGTCACACAGACAACCGTTCGATGGGGATATTCCGCAAACATTCTAGTAAAAAGTTCTTTCTCGGTTTTGGCATCCAATGCCGAACTGACCTCATCCAACAGCATAATACTTCCTTCACGCAATAAGCCACGAGCTATGGCAATACGTTGTGCCTGTCCTTCACTCAGTCGGGTGGCATGTTCACCTATAAGTGTGTCAAGTCCTTGAGGAAGATGAAAAACAAAATCTGCCATCGCTGCATGAAGCGCACGTTGCATCTCACGCTCCGTAGCATCCGCCTTAGCTAAAAGAAGATTGTCACGAATCGAACCGCTCATCAAGGTATTGCCCTGGGTAATATAAACAATATAGCGTCGCATGGCTGTACCTACGATTTGGTTGCCTTTGTCATCATACAAGGAAACACTTCCAGCCTGAGGAGCCAAGACACCACTGATAAGTCGAAGAATGGTGGTCTTTCCTCTACCTGTTTCCCCCAACAAAGCCGTTGAGGTGCCTGGCCGAAAATCATGACTGAATGCAGTCAGGATATTTTCTCTGGCATCTGGATAATGGTAACAAACATCTTTCATTCTTATTCCCAAAGGCATCTGCTGAACTATAGGATTCTCTTGCGGTACAGTTTTCTCCTGTTCCATTTCTTCTATTTCCATGAGTCGATCCACACTTGCCGCCGAATGAATCACCTGCGGAATCATCCCCAAGAGGGTCATGATAGGGCTTTGAATCTGATTCACCAATTGCAAGAAGGCCGTCATCACACCAAAAGTTATCAACCCATCTCTCAACTGAATGGCACCATATACAAATGCGCCAAAATAACCAAAGCTCAACGTCACCGACAACAACAGACGAGAAATCAACGTGAATCGGACACGGCGAGAAATGAGCTTTTGCAATTTCGCTTGCATAACAGCCACCCTATCTGCCATCAGCCCTTCGCTTTGCAAAGACTTAACGGTCAATTCATGTTCCACCGTCTCTTGAATCAACATTTGGATTCTACTCTCTTCCTTACGGATGTCAAGAGTCATCTGCTTCAACTTATGCGACAAATATTTGGCACTCACCACAACTACCGGAGTAATCAGTACCAAACTCCAAGCCAATACTGCATCCACAGAGTGCATAAACCAAAAGGCTCCTACCAATTGTACTATCGTTACCACCATACCCGGTAACACACTTGTGGTGACCGTCACCACTGCAGCCACATCTTGTTCCAGGCGTTGGCTCACATCTCCCGAATGCAGCATTTTGGCATCGGCATACATTTTCCGACCCAATACCAAAGAGAACAGTCGTTGACGAATCGCATTCTTGCCCATCACCTCTGTCATATTAGAAAGGTAATAGACCGTTTGGCGCAAAGCTATCAACAGACCAATGACAGAAAAAAGCACAATGGTTTCCTTGACAATATCACCTTTCCATATCACCTCATCAATGAAACGGCGACATAGCCACACCAGCAACAGACCGAAACCTACCTGAGCAAGTCCCGCTACAATACGTATCAGAATCTGTGTTCTGATACCTTTCATCTGCGACAAGTACCACTGTGCATATTTTCTCATTCCGTCAATCCCTCTTTAGTCCATGCTTCTATGATAGCCTGACAATCAGCCTCAGCTTGTTCCCTATCCACATCAAACTCCTCACAAAGAGCAGTTGCCAAACTTGCAGCGGTAAAATCGCCTTGCTTTTCAGCCGTATTCCACAAGAATGCTGCCGTTTCATTCAGGCTTACGAGTTTACTGAAGTCAATCGCCTTCAATCCTTCAGCTGTCACAATATTCTCGCCACAAACCTGGCGCAACTTAAAATCTTTCTTTAGTTTCATGTCATTTATCTTTCATTAAAAACAATACCTTTACGAATTTGAGAAGCACTCGGCGCAGAGGTTTCAAAGCCATCCATAGCTTCCATCTTTTCATAGCAACAGGAGAAGTCAAACTATGTTTTCTTCCCTGCTTATCTATCACATACAAACCTTGCGCTATCACATTCGCCTTAGTGCAATGTTCTTGAAAGCCCAAGTTACCATCGCCTTCCAGCACCACGCAGTCTCCGTCTATCCGTACCACACGATGAACCACATAATAGCCTTCGTCCACTTTTGCCATCACTACATCACCTTTGTGCAATTCATCTCTCAAGGGATAAAACTCCACCTTATCCCTATCACCCACTATAAATGGGAGCATACTCCTTCCACTAACCGGAAGGATAACCGATTTTCCTTCTGCAATAAAGCGCTGCAACTCAGCAATCATCACCTCTGATTGTACTTTCATCCCTCACTCCTTATTCTTTTGGATTTGCAACCATTTGCCAACAAACCTTAGCTGCCTCATCATCAGGCAAACAATCAAGCATGAAAACAGGACAAGCCTTCAATACTGCCTCAACCGAAGCATGGAGTCCATCAGCTATCGTCTTTTCCCATCGTTTGCCCGATATGGATTCCGTGATTGCCACATAAGCATCTATCACTGAAGCCTTATGGATTTTATTTTCAGGATACTGTCGCAACTTCACAATCGCCCCAACAGGATATTGCTCTTTTTTATAGCAAGGTGTTTTACCACTCCAAGGAGAACCATAAACAACAGGAGTTCCATCCTCGCCGATTCTCACCACCGGATTATCATCGTTCAACAAATGACACCCCTCTATATTTTTAAGCCATAATCGAGAATGCGTACTTTTTCCTGTTCCACTTACCCCCAAGAACATATAGCCTTTTCCTTGCCACACCACGGTAGAAGAATGGAATAGCAAAGTGGAAAGATGAGCCGTAGAAAAAGCAAAGAGCAACATCAAGGAGTTATCGATGGCATGTTGCAGACGTGTCATTCTTGTTTTCAGAACCGCTTGGTGGTAATCAGACGAGCTGACCAATATGGCTTGTTCCCTACCCCATTTGTAAACGATCACTTTTTCTCCCGAATCCAAGCATCCACTGACGATAACCTGTCCTTCTTCCTCTTGCCGAGTCTCTTCCGCAAAAGAAGCAGGGATTTCGATTTCATCCAATACCTGTACGTCCAAGCTAAACAAATCCGAGCCCTTCTCTATTTCAAAAGGACGATACGCCGCCATCAAGGTTTCATGTTTTTCCGCAACAGATGTCTCTAGATTTACCGAAAAGACATGCCCTGCCACTTGATATATTTTCTTCATCCGTTATTATCTTTTTATAGAAGGTAACACATAGTTTATCCACATCCGCCAGAAGAAATGATATGTGCGGAAGAATGGTTCACACAAAGCCTCTTCCGGATAGTATCTCACGAAATGACATACACGCCAAGTCTTCAAAAAGAACTTCTTCGGTTTCGGCTGTTTGGTCAAGTCACCATATTTAGCATCATATCTTCCAAAGTTTCCTCCATTCAGTATTTCTCGCAATAAGATTTCACCTCGTTTCTTGTCCATGTGAACAGGCATATCCGTCTCTTGCAATCCAAACACTTCATGAAGCACATACATCACAGCCCTTGCAAACTTCCACAGTCCAAGATGTTTCAAATCTCTTTCCAAGGTTGTTTTTTCTGCATGGCTCTGCGTCACCACATAGTAATAGTCACAAAGTTGGCGAAGTCCGAGTCCTTCATCAAAGAAGTGGTGTTGCATGTGGGAGAGTTGGTAAATCAGATTGAAAGATTGTGTCGGAACAGCGATACTTCCTACTCCATCAGGCAAATCCACCACATGTTCGAATTGACTTTCCGCATGCTCACGAAACCATTTTTGCAAGCGGTGATTGTATATCGGATTGTTCATCAAGTTGGGTATGAAGTGCAATTCCAATGACACCCCATCCATCTGTGTAACTGCATGTTGAAAGCTCACCATCTCCAGCAATCCAAAATGCTTCTTGACATATTCAATGATAGTCGGGCGGTCCGCATCCACCCAAATATCAATATCACCAGGCATCCGGGCATAAGGATTGGGATACATTCGGGCATTGCCTTGCCCTTTCAGCACACAACCTCTCAGTCCATCCTTTTGCAACTGGGCATAAACCTTGACAGCCGTCATGTTCAAGTGCACATTGCTACGGCGAATCAACTCTGCTTCCCCCATCCATCTCATCAAGAGTTTTTGTGGAATCGGATTGATTTCCTTCAGTTCATTTCCCATCCGCTGAATACCCTCAAAGCAAACTCCAACAAGCGTTTGCTCCTTGGCAAAACCATAGACTTCATCCCAAGCGAGAACCGAAACAGACTTCGGAATCTCCCGTCTGCTTCCCACACAATATTGCAAAAACTCAAATATATCTTTCATCATGCTGCAAACTTACAAAAAAATGATATTACACTTCTTTCCAATCAACAAGTCCTTTTCCCTTATCATCTAGCTCGACAGCAAGCGCAACAACTCTACGATTATCAGCCTTGAATGGCTCCACATATTGATTGTTTTTAATTTGCTGTTCTGCAGCAACAAGACCTCCATTGTTCGTTAGTTTCAGTTCCAATACATAGATAACATTGATGGTCTTCACCACCATATCAATTCTGCCAGTAGAAATCATTTTCTCTACTTCCACACGGCAACCGATCGCATTAAATATCGTGCTCATGATAAGACGATACCTTTCCTCCATATCCATAGAAGCCAACTTTTTATTGCTATATGGCACATCGGCAATGAGAGCTTTTAAACATTCCTTAGCTTTCTGCAAGTCACCTAGTTGCAAAGCCAAGAATAAACCAGACTGAGTAGATTGTATATCTCCGTTAGTTCTCAATGTCAAAGCAGGCAATACGGTTTCATATAAAGCCTGTCTTACTTCATAGTTTGGAAAGCCTAGGATATAAACCCCTAACTGATAATCTTTGATGGTGAGATAACCTGCCTGATAAAGAAACAATTCTGCTCCTCCACCAGTAACATCTGATGTTTCTATAGTTTGACGGAGAATGGTGCAAGGATCATAATTTTTCAACTTAATCTCCATATCATCCACAAACTTTGGTAGCAGAGAGGTAGCACCAGATGATGCCCAATAATTCTTCAAATCAGAATCGGCTAGCGCATTTATGAGACTAAACGGATTGAACACGTCCACCATATTTTTACGACTGAAATGGTAACCATCATAATATGCCTTGAGCTGTGCCACGGTCTCATCAAAAGTCCAGCCTTCGTTTTCTGCCATTTTTTCTATCTCTTGCTTGAAATTCTCCGTAACCTCTTCTTTTGTGATTCCACAAATAGCAGCAAACTCCGGCTCAAAACTTATGTTGCTCAAATTATTGAGCACAGAGAACAATGATATTTGCGTAAACTTAGTAATACCTGTGATAAAAATGAACTTCTCGTACTTGTCTTGTGATTTCAAGACAGCAAAGACTTCTTTGTATATTTCCGTACAAGCCTTGTGCTGAGGAGTTTTCCAAGAGTGTTGCAATGGAGAGTCGTATTCGTCTATTAATACTGCCACTTGAAGCCCTGTTTTCTTAAAAACAGTCTCCAAGATAGCCATAAAACGAGTTGCCAATGAAGAATTCGATTTTACAAAGATGCCATACTCTTGCTCATAGCCATCAAATACAAAATCCAAATAAGAGCGAATTGATTCAGAATTAGCTCCAGCATTACTCATATCAAGCCTTATGACAGGACGCTTCACCCACTCCGTCTCTAATTCCATGATTTTCAACCCTTCAAAAAGTTCTTTCTTACCCATGAAGTATGCTTCTAGAGTATCTACAAGCACCGACTTTCCAAAGCGACGTGGACGGCTTAGATAATTATATTTTTTGCCTCTGTTGACAAGTTTCCAAATAAGGTCAGTCTTATCAACGTAGAGGTATCCATCCCTTCTTATTTCCTCGAAAGATGGAATACCTACTGGCAATATTCTATTGTTAGTCTCTGTCATAATCTCTATGTCTTGTTTATCTTTTGCAAATTTACGACATTTATTTGATTTTCACAAGAAAAAGAGGAGGAAAAATCCCCCTCTTCATTCAATTATTTCACAAATACTTTCTTATTGTTTTGGATATAAACACCACGTTAGATAGTTCGCCATATCAACACTGAGTTTTTTGCTTTGACTTCAGCTGTTTGAGTGACAAAGAAGATAAGTGCCTTTATT
>CAVKNU010000154.1:4044-6235 GCA_963657465.1 Lachnospiraceae bacterium | reverse complement strand
ATCGAACGACAGAGGTAGTTCTCTCCCTTTTCTATATTCATCCCCCAATATCCTGCATTGGAAAGTAGCACTTCATTTTTAGTATCCTCTATTGCGACCTTCAAATTATGGGGCGCAGAGGCAAATTTCGGATTTTCTTGCGTCACTACCATTTGTGCCTTCCCACCTTTAGCATCCAAGCTCCAAGCGGGAACATCCTCTGTAGTCCAACGATAAGAGCGATCACGCACCTTACCATCCAAATGATATTTCACTTTAGATGGAAACAATTTATCATTTTCAGCATGATACCCCTCAGGCATCACCTTCTCTTCGAAACTTCTATTTTGCACCATTTCGGCATACAAGCCTCCATCGCCTGCATGATTGATTTCCTCAAAAAAGATACCATACATGGAGGGTGCTATATGAGCTCCACGTTTATTCATTTGGATTGTTATATTCTCTCTTTGCTGAGCATATACCCCACTCCGCCTAGCCAATCCCAACACAGAAGGAAGAATGAGCCAAGCTGACAAAATCAATAAGTTCTTCTTCATCGCCGTATCATTTATGTTTTATCTATTATACGACTCAAAAGATGAAAATACCTAATTACTTTGGCATTTTTTCATATTTTCTTTTCGCTCGAATAGAACTAAGTAATCCTTTTTTCCCTACTCGTATTATCGATATAACGACTATAAAATAAAAAAGCGACTTCTTTGCCACCCATCTAAAAGCCAAATCGCTAAATACAATTCTTGTTGACAATATCTAATGTCAATCTAGAAAATACGGAAACGAACATAGGTTCGATCATCAAAACTTTTATTGCCTTCTACGATACCTTTCGTGGCAATGAAAGTTTTGATGTTTTGTGGGTCGTTGGCAAGTTGCTCAGCCAATGCCGCCTCGCTCTCTGCCAGAGTAGGCTTCAAGAAAGGATAACCATCGCTCGCCAATACTACTTCATCAGAAGCTGCCACAACCTTGACTCCCTCTCGATAGATAGGGAATCCGTCAATGACGGTATAAGTCTTGTTCTGTCCCGAAAGCATCGCCTCGATAAGCAAAGGCTCTATTTGCTTACGAGCCTCAGCAGGAACCATCCCTTCCTTTATCAAGGCTGCTCGCTTCGAAGCTATCTCTTGCTCGTAAGGTTTGCCATTCTCATAGAATTTTCCGCCAATGATGGCTTGGCAATCGCCCACCATCCAAACCTCTCTCCTAGTCTTACTGTAAAGAATAGCTGAGGCGGTCAGCCGCTCTTCAGGATGTTGGCTCATTCGCTCAGCCACCCCTAGCTTTTCATACACCTTATTGATATAAGCAGTAACGCCCTGGCAGAAGTCATCTACCGATGCCTCCGCCTTCAGTTCCTCCCGAATGTATTCCGAGATGAGCATCATGGCGTATCGCCCATTCTTCATTTCGGGATTGAGATGATGAGGAGTCTTACTCGTACTGCCGTCTATCACAGCGATGAAATCATCTGTTACTACCAATCCATCCTCGCAAGCCTCCTGGCTCTTCTTACCTATAATATTACTTTCTATTATCTTCACTATATCTTTATCTTTTTACATTGCTTTCTTTGTCATCGCTCTCATTTGCCTACGAGAAGTAAAGAGCTGAGACTCGATGGTGCGCTTAGAGACATTCAACTCTTGGGCGATGTCGCCAGCATTCATGTCATCGAAGAGACTCATGCGATATACCTTGGCACAAGCTGGAGACAACTTTTCTATATGTTCATTGACGATTCGGAGGGTATCATGATACTCAGCCACACGCTCCACGGATGTATGCTGAAGTTCCATCTCATACTTCTTGCTCTCTTCCATCTTATGACGGAAGATGCGACGACGGAGCACGTCGGTGATTTTATTGGTGGTGATGGAAAAAGCGAACGACTTAATGGTTTCCTCATTAATCATTCCTTCATAACTCATCATCTTGAGGAATACATCCTGTACCAGATCCTCACTCTCCTCTCGGTTGCCCAAGCGGATGGTGGTGAAGTTGACTAGTTCTGCATGATAAGCTGTATAGAAATCAGCAATCATTTGCTCTTGGTTGTTAGCTGTCTGTTTCATAAGGCCGTTAGTTATTTTGAATTTCTGCTGCAAAGGTAGAGAAAACCTTTATAAACAGATGTTTCAAATGTACCAACGATATATGTGAAACGTACCAAACGAATGTAACGCCA
>CAVKNU010000154.1:0-3764 GCA_963657465.1 Lachnospiraceae bacterium | reverse complement strand
GAGTCAATCGTGTATTCCGAGTTGTCGATGTTCTTCTCAATGAAGCCAATAATCTCATTCAAGAACTTCTCATCAGGTGTAGAATCCGTCACTGTCTTAGGGTCGAGCGAGATACTATGCGAGAAGTCACGCTGACGTTTTTCTTGCTTTTCCAAGAGATTGGCGATACGAGCCAAAAGCACTTCCATATCGAAAGGTTTGGCAATATAGGCATCCGCTCCTGCCTTATACCCTTCAGCCCTACCCTCGTCCGTACTCCATGCCGTAAGCAAGACAACAGGTATATGCGAAGTCTCAATGTTCTCCTTGATACGGCGACACAAGTCCGTGCCATTCATCCTTGGCATCATCACATCGCTCACCACGAGATCTGGATTATCCGTCTCTGCCTTCAAGGCACCTTCCAATCCATCCTTTGCCGTCAACACCTTATTATATATATAGCTCAATTCCCGGAAAAGGAAACTACGGAAGTCGTCATTATCCTCCACCACAAGGATAGTTTTCTCTATCTTCTTCGCATTCTCCACCCCTACTACTCCATCTATCGCATCAACAGAAGCAGGAGCTTGGAGGCGATTTTCCTCAGAAGCCTCTTGCATCAAGGTATGCTTCAAATCGGTAGGAATATCCACGATGAAGCGAGAGCCTTTGCCCTCCTCACTTTCCAAAGAAATCTGACCATGATGCAATTTGATATACTCATACACCATGTTCAAACCTATGCCAGAGCCTACTTGGGTAGAGGCTTGCGGTTGATCGGAACGATAGAAACGTTCGAACACATGGGCTTGCTCTTCCTTGGAGATGCCACATCCCGTATCTTCCACCACGATATGAGCATATCGGCGACTATCTATCAAGCATTTGCTCAATATCACCTTCACCGAACCTCCCGACTTGGTAAACTTAAAGGCATTCGAAAGAAGATTATTTAATATCTTCCCCACCTTGTCACGGTCGAAATACATAAAGATGCCTCCCGACTGGTCTTCCACTTCCAATTTGATGTGCTTTTGCTCTGACAAAGGCATGAACTTCAGCGTGGTGTATCTCACGAACTCATCCAGGTTGCCACTCTTCAATTGCAACTGTTCTCCATTCATCTCCATTTTGCGGAAGTCGAGAAGCTGATTTACCAATTGCAACAAATCACCCGCATTTCGGCTCACATCATTGAGTTGCAAGCGAATCTCCTCATCCTTGGTTCGCTTCAATACGCTACCTATCGGCGTGATAATCAATGTAAGCAACGTACGGAACTCATGACTGATATTGGTGAAGAAGCGATACTTCATCTCCTCCAACTCCTTGTACTTTTCATCTTCCAAGCGCTTGCGGTTCTGTTCCATCTTCCATCGGATACCATAAGATACCAAGGCTATTGCAAGCAAGAGATAGATGAGTTTTGCCCACCAAGTGGCCCACAAGGGAGCTTCCACTACAATCCGCAAAGTAGCAGACTGTTTACTCCATATTTTATCAGGACCTGCCGAATACACTTCAAACTCGTAGGTACCAGGATGCAAATCGGTGTAAGAAGCCACACCTATTCCATCTTGTGGGCTGATTTCTATCCATTTGCCATCCACTCCCTTCATTCTATATTTATAATAGGTGTGGCGAGGCATATCAAAGTTGAGTCCTGCAAAGCGAAGCGTCAAGAAGTTCTCATCATACTTCAAGACTATTTTTTCTGTCATCGACAAGGCTGCATCTAAGACAATTCGTCCATCGTATTCCTTACCAGGAACAATCTGTTGATTATTGACCAACAAGGAAGTCAATATCGGATGTCCTCCATAATGTGACTTTGCATTTCCGGCAGGATCCACTATATAATATCCTTCCGAGCAACCAAAAAGCAGCTGTCCATTGCTTCCATGAGCCAAAGCCATTGGCAAGAACTTAGCATCGCCCAACTTATTCTGTCCATCAAAGACATTCAGTGTAAAATCCTTGTCCTTATACAAGAAACGGCAAAGACCATTGGCTGTCGTCACCCAAACATTTCCCATCTGGTCTTCGATGATGCCTTGTATCATTTCATTTGGCATACCTTGTACCCTGCCATAAAAACGACTCTCTTTCTTTGCTGGGTCTATGATATACAAGCCATTAAACGTACCCACCCATACCAAATTCCGAGAATCCACATATACTACACGGCACATACCTTTTAGTTTGGCTACAACCTCAGAATTATCCACCAACTGACTAGGCAAATAAATTTGCTTATCAGCAAGCGAATACTTCATCAAGCCATTGTTCGTGGCAAGCCATAAGTCATGACGCTTGTCAAAAGCCATCAAATTGATATTCTTTACCCCATCGAGAAGTTTATGATGGATAGGAACGATGCGATTGTGCAGTTCGTCCATCCATCCAATACCACCATGATAGCTTACCCAAATGCGATGCAAATAATCTTCAGCAAAGTTGCGGACAACATCATAATTAATATCCTTTGCCGCATCTTCACCTTGCATGAAATGAGAAATACCATTTGGACTGATTCGATACATGCCTCGACGGAATGTGCCAACCCACACCCTGCTTTTACTATCCTTGAAAGCACGAATAAAGTCTCTATCCTTTACTTGTGAATTATAAACTGTCACCGAACGATTGACAGGATTTAGCAGCATAAGACCGTTTGGATAAGTCAAGAGAGACTTACCATCCTGATAGTCTGACATCTGATAATTCCCCAATTCACCTAAGCTAGTCCCATAGAGAACAAAAGGGAAAGCTTCCATCTGGGCATTATACAAGCACAAACCACGAGCATAGAATCCAAGCACCAAATTGCCATTGACGTTACCAATCGTCTGAATGTCATCTACCAAACTTCCTCCATCCACAATCGGGAATACATTTTGCACATGACTCTTACCCGTAGTATCAAGAGAAAGGAGCCCCACATGGCGAATGCCCACATAAGCCTTGCCCTTATTATCGGCACAGATGGTAACCAATGTGTTTTGATTATCCGCATACACTTGTTTCCATTGGCGAGCAGACGGATTGTAATAAGCCACACCGTGCTTCCACATCACCCACAAATGATTACCCGCCTTGGAAAAATGCACGAAGTCACGCTCTGGTACTGTACCTTGCCAGAGATGCAATGTATTCAGCACTCGATTCGCCTTCACATCAAGATGAACCACCAAGCCATCCCTATACACCAACCAAGCCTGATTCCCTACTCTACAAATATCTTTCAACCCCTTAGTCCGTACAGGCACACGTACACTTTTCCCTTCATGGGAATACAAGAGTTTTTCCGTTGCTGTTATCACCCAATTGTCTTTGGCATCATCCACATAGATATCACGAATCGCCTCCTTGACGCCCATCGCCAGAAACAACTGCTTAAAATCTCGCCGATAAGATTCAGTCTTTAGGTCAAAAGCAAACAAGCGCCCAGGCTCCTTTATCCAAACGATTCCCTTCGCATCTACATAAACATAAGGAAGAGAAGACAGATAATCCATCTTATACTCGTCATCGCTCATAGGAGGAAAAGTATGAAACTCACATCCGTCGAAGAAGGAGATACCAGCAGAAGAACGAACGCCCCATCTGCCATCAGGAAGTGTGAAAAAGGCCCTGACCTCATTGTCTGGCAATCCGTTCGTCGTATCTATTAAACGAAAAGTATAATTGTCCTTGGCCCACAGGGTACCAATGGAAAATATCAATAATAGTAATAGAAGTTTTATTTTTTTCATGATTTCCATGTCCTTATGAGTTGCAAA
>CAVKNU010000153.1:0-6239 GCA_963657465.1 Lachnospiraceae bacterium | reverse complement strand
ACGACCAGTTCTTCCAATTATGGTTGGAAAGGGAAGTATTCTAATGTTCATTATTTTGCACAAAAACATGATGCTTTGCTCAAAATAATGAACATTAGTGATAGATTTGGTGAGGAAAACTTGACGGTTTCGATTATTAATCGTAACTTTGTGACATATTTAACATTAGAAAGGAATAATGAATGGAGATACAACTGAATGAATATCATAAGAAGGTCAATGCGCAAAAGATGGCATCTATGACTTATTGGCGAGAGCATCCGCTTTCACAGAAGGAGTGCTTAGCTCAATTCAAGCGATTGCGGGAACAACGACTTGCAAGGGAGTCCAGATTGCAAGGCTAAAGGATTGGGCTATCAAGAACGAGTGTTGGATTGAAAATCCCAAAACTTTAGGTGTATTCTCTGACCGTGGTTCAGAGAATGAAGTATATATGGGATATGACGGAGTGAATGTCTATAAGTTGAACGACTTCCGTTATTCCGATGACAATCTTACTTCTTTCTTTGAGCGTATTCCTGCTCACAACCAATATTTTCCAGATTGCGCTTATGAGCTTATCGGTTTCTCACAGAACCGAGACGGCAAGACTTGTGCTGTTCTTCGCCAACAACTTGTTGTGAATGCGAGAGAAGCGACACCCGAAGAAATTAAAGCAGAGTTTGAACGTATCGGTTTCCACGCAGAGGATAATGGCGAATACTTCACAAATGGCATCCACGACATCTTCGATGCTGTACCCAACAATGTCCTTGTTGGAGATGATGGCAACTACTACTTTATAGATACCATCATCTTCAAATCGGATACAGATGGGATTGATACTTACAAGAAGTATTCACCTAACTATTCCCAAAAAGATAACTAATACTTACCGTCCATCATATCTAAGTTCAAAAACATGTTCCTTTCTTGTTTCATCTCTAAATCTAAGGGAGACATCAAGTTCATCAACTATTTCACGATAACCATTTTGCACCGTATTGAACTGGAAAGAACTATCATCCCATATATTTCTATTATCTACCTGATATTTTATCCCATTCACCAAGAAAGTTATGACATAAGACTTATCAAAAGGAAAACTGTGTGAGTTTTGAGCCTCCTTAATAATATTTGTTGGCAAAAGTACCATCATCGTATTATTCTTAGAAACGACTTTTATAGAATCTGCACTTCTATTATAAAAGCCCACCTCATCATCAACTCCATCAAAACTTATAGCATTTTGATACTGCAAATGAAGCTCTTCATACTCTGTTTTTCCACATGATACAAAAAACAAAATCAACATTAAAATAAGAAAATTAACTTTCATTCTATTGTCGTTTTTCGCCACTGTTTCCCAGAAGTAAGCGATTAATAAAAAGTATAGCGTGGGAACTATTGCACTTACCAGAACTGAGGTTGTGGAAAGACCCTACTGAAAGTAATATGCAATAGCCCACGCTATGAGGTATATTATCCCTTGAAAAAGGGTACAATAATCCCATGCGTGAGCAGCATTGCCATCATCCTTTTGATATTGAAACTTCCACATTCCAGTTATCGGATAATTACAAAACGCTCTATATTCATGCGAGTCTTCATCACGGCAAGTCTTTTCATGCCGCTCCAACTCGAATGCAAAGGTAGTGAATATTTCCGAAACTATCGTATTTTCGAGTAACTTTTTGCAAAAACATTTGGTGTTTGGGAGCACAACACACTATAATAGAGGACAGAATCGCTTTTTTCGATTAAAACATTTGTAATTTGAAAAATATTCCGTAATTTTGCAACTACAATAATTATATAAAGAAAAGGCTTATGGCTACAGAGAACAATGTCATATTAAAAATCAAGGATATAGCAAAAACAGCCATTCCAACAGGAAGCAAGGCTATATTGTACGGTTCACGAGCGAGAGGCGATGCTCGCAGTGATTCCGATTGGGATATTTTGATTCTCTTGAACAAGGATAAACTAGACCAATCGGATTACGACAAAGTTAGCTATCCTTTTGTATTATTAGGATGCGACCTTAACACAGAAATCAACCCCATACTTTATACTAAGAAAGAATGGGAATCATACAACTTTACACCATTTTATAAAAATGTAACAAAAGATGGCATCACTTTGATATAACATAGTATATGGAACAAGAGAACAAAAACATATTAGTCCGTCTTCAAGTAGAAAAAGCCAAACGCTTTTTATCACAAGCAGGCGAAATGGTAGAACTGAAGCATTGGGACTTAGCTGCCAACAGGTATTATTATGCTTGTTTCCATGCTATACAAGCCCTGTTTATCAACAAAGGAGTCTATGCTCATACTCATGCAGGCATAAATACCCAGTTCAGTTTGCATTTTGTCAAAACAGGTATTATCGACATTTCTTATGGAAGTTTCTTAGCACGAATGTTTCAACTGAGACAAAAAGCAGACTACAACTGTGCCTATGAAATATCAGAAGATGATGTCATAGAAATTGTAGGTTTAACCCATGACTTTATAAAAGCTGTATTTGACCTAATTTCCCTATAATTTATACAATATGAAGAAGTTTAACATTAACCTCAAAGTCTCGTAATGTTTAACCGACAAGTTCGCGACCACAGCAACTTGTCATAACATTCGAGAAAATGAGTAAAAGTAGAAAGAAAAATCCATGTGGTCTGAACGCAGGTTGCACCTCGCAAAAGCGAGGCAAACAAGTAAGCCACAGAGCTTTCAGAAAAAGAGAGCGTCAACTTATCCACATGAGTAAATTTGATTGTCTCCCCCTTCGACAAATAGAGTTGGTAAGTCCTTGGGACTTGGGAGGAGATGGTAAAGGAAAATGGTTTAATCTGTTTTATGATGACTACGAGTATTATCTAAAACTGATGAGAAAATGATTAAATGGTTTGTAAGTTTGAAAACTTGCAAACCATTTCTAAGATTTTAACAAAGAGCATCTATGAACAAAAATAACGACAACAACGACTTCGCCTCTTTCGACGAATACCTCCGACAAGGAGAGCCAACGCAGAAAGAGAGTGCCGAGAACTGGAAAGTAGCTATCGGATTGCAGGCTGTGGATGGTCTGCAAACATCATCGTATCTCATAGATGTGGCTCGCAGAAATATCGAGGGAGAGATTTCCATCGAGGAAAGCCGAAAACTTATTGACTCTTACTACCTGAGCAAGACGGCTCGTACTCCAAAGGATGAGGAGGAAGAAGAGGCGGATAAGGTTTCGGCTAACATCGCCAAGATTCTTGCCAGCAAGACATTTGCGTTCAATACCAATGGATATGTATCACTGCATCGCAGAATCTTCGAGGGAGTATTCAAGCACGCAGGGGAAATCCGCCAATACGATATTACCAAGAAAGAATGGGTGTTGGAAGGTGACACCGTGAACTATCTCAACTGGGAAGATTTACGAAGAGCCTTAGACTGGGATATGGAGCAAGAGAAGAACTTCCGATATTCTGGTCTATCCGATGACGAGAAGATTGAGCATATCGCCAAGTTTGTATCAGGTATTTGGCAAATCCATGCCTTTCGTGAGGGAAACACTCGCACCACTGCCGTCTTCACCATTCAGTATCTCCGTTCCTTAGGCTATAAGGTCAACAACGAGATGTTTGCCAAGCATTCTTGGTATTTCCGCAACGCCTTGGTTCGTGCCAACTATCGCAATATCCACAAGGAGATAGAATACTCTCCTATTTACTTAGTACGATTCTTTAGAAACCTATTATTAGGCGATGGTTGGGTTCTCAAAAACAGATACTTACATATCCATCCTACTGAGGAATGGAAAGTGCAGCCAAACATAAAAAAGGATTTAGCCACAAACAAAGCTGAGGAAATGGTGGACAGAAAAGGTGGACAGGAAAGCGATTCGGTGGACAGAAAAGGTGGACAGAAAACGAGAGAAACTATCCTCAAGATGATAGCAACAAATCCATCTATTTCCTCCACAGACATGGCAAAAAGACTTGGCATCAACAGAAGTGCTGTTTCTAAGCACTTAAAGAGACTAAAAGAAGAGCATTCCATCCAAAGACAAGGTCCTACAAAAGGAGGGCTTTGGATTATAACGAATTCAAAATATAAACAATAATAACAAATAAAGAAAATGAAGAAAAAAGCTAAGGTTCTCATCGCTTCTGCCATGGCATTGCTCGCTGTGAACAATGCACATGCTGACGAGGGAATGTGGACCATCTACAACTTGCCTCCTGCCGTCTATGAGATGATGCAGCGTGAAGGTTTTTCCATGACTTACGACCAACTCTACAATGGCGAGAATGCCCTGAAGAATGCGGTTGTCAACTTCTCTGGCTACTGCTCAGGTGTCGTAGTATCTCCTGACGGATTGGTATTCACCAACCACCATTGCGGTTTCGAGTCTATCCGTAGCCACTCCACCGTGGAGCACGACTACATGCTCAACGGCTTCTTCGCCAAATCATACGAAGAGGAATTGCCTAATGAGAATATGTTCGTTAGTTTCATGGTCGACCAAAAGGATGTGACCGACAAGGTGGCTAGCCTGGGATATGAGAAGCTCGACAACAAGAAGCGTGACGAGCTTATCGACTCCCTGGAGAATGCGATGACGCAAGAGGCAAAGAAGAATGACTCTACCCTCCACATCACCGTACAGCCTTTCTACGAGGGCAACAAGTGGTACGCTACTACTTATCGTGATTTCACCGATCTCCGCTTGGTCTTCACCGTGCCTAAGTCTATGGGTAAGTTTGGTGGCGACACCGACAACTGGATGTGGCCTCGACAGACTTGCGACTTCTCCGTGTTCCGCATCTATGCTGACCCTAAGACCAATGGTCCTGCAGCCTACAGCAAGGACAATGTGCCTTATCACCCTAAGCGTTGGGCGCAGGTTTCTCTCCAGGGTTACAAGGATGGCGACTATGCGATGACTATGGGTTATCCTGGCAGCACAGAGCGTTACCTCTCCAGCTATGGCATCCAGCAGATGCGTGATGCACAGAATGGTCCTCGTGCCCAGGTTCGTGGCGTAAAACAGGAAGTGATGCAGAAGCACATGCGTGCCGACGAGGCTGTTCGCATCAAGTATGACAGCAAGTATGCTAGCTCTTCCAACTACTGGAAGAACTCCATCGGTATGAACAAGTGCATCGACTCCATCGGCATCATCAACTTGAAACAGGAGTATGAGACTCGCCTCCGTGCTTGGCAAGACACAGCCAAGGCTGCCAACCAGCTAGCCCACAAGGTTGACTTCGAGAAGTTGGCTAAATGGTATAAGGAGAGTGCCGAGGTGATGTATGCTTGGACCAATTTCTCAGAGTCGTTCACCCGCCGCAGCAACGTAGAGTTCTCTACCCGTGCTCTCAAGCTCCAGACCAATATGGAGGTGAAGGGTTCTGAGAAGAACAAGAAGAAACAATATCATGAATTCGCTGACAATAGCGATGAGTGGGACAAGGCTCTCGACCAGGAGGTATTGGCTACGCTCTTGAAGAACTACAAGGAGCACGTGGACAGCAAGTGGTTGCCTAAGTTCTACAAGACCATCGACGCTCAGTTTGGTGGCGATTACACCAAGTATGTCAACTACCTCTGGGACAAGTCGCTTATCATGAAGAAGGGTGCCAAGCTCTACTTCAACCAGAAGAACTACAGCAAGGACCCAGGCGTAAGCTATGGCATGGACTTGAACGACGTTTATGCAGACTTTGCCGAGGCTCTTGGCTCCATCGGCGACAGCATCGCCGAGCAGGAGAAATATCTCTGCGCAGCCAAGCTCCGTATGGAGGAAGACATGCCTCACTATAGCGACGCCAACTTCACCATGCGATTGAGCTACGGACAGGTAGGCGGTTTCGATCTTGGTGGCAAGCCATCTGGCTATTACACCACAGCTGAGAGCATCGTAGAGAAGATGAAGCATGGTGACAAGGTGCTCGATTACTATGCCGAGCCTATCATGCACGAGCTTCTCTCCGAGAAAGACTTTGGCAAGTATCAGGACAAGACTAGCGGAAAGATGCAACTCTGCTTCTTGACCAATAACGATATTACTGGCGGTAACTCTGGTAGCCCTATGTTCAATGGCAAGGGTGAGTTGATAGGTCTTGCTTTCGATGGCAACTGGGATAGCCTCAGCTCTGACATCAACTTCGACAAGCGTCTTGCAAGATGTATCGGTGTGGACATTCGCTACGTATTGTATCTGATGGATAAGTGGGGACACGCTGACCGCTTGCTCAA
>CAVKNU010000152.1:4886-6282 GCA_963657465.1 Lachnospiraceae bacterium | reverse complement strand
CTCCATCCGCCCCACCAAAGAACAATAACACACAGGATGCCGTGTCGGATTTTATTCGTAACTTAGGAGGATATCATCACAACCGTGTTAGTACTTGACACAGTTGAGATGATATCCTCTTCATTTCTTGTCCTCCTTATTATATATTTGGTAATATAGGGCTTGCCCCTTACCCGTAAGCAAATACTTTTGGCGTGGGTGACGTGGAGATTCTGGATAAAGCATACGAACTAATCCGCCTGCCATTGCTGGATTGAGCGTAAACTCAAGGAAATTCTTCAGAATAAAGAATTTACGATACGAAAACTTGCAAATATGGATAAAATTATCTAATTTTGTAAATGAAAAGATATTGTAAAGCAAATGAGAATTAATCTAATATAGCTTACCTAATTTTCTAACCAATATAAAAATAGAAATATGGAACATGATGTTAAGTCTTTTATTATTGGCCTGGACCTAGGCGGTACCAACTCAGTGTTTGGTATCGTAGATAGTGCGGGCAAAGTACTAGCCACCACATCTATTAAGACACAAACCTATCAGACAGTAGAAGCATATGTAGATGCGTCGGTCGAAGCATTGATGAAGATTGTCTATGAAGTGGGCGGCATGGAGCAGATACAAGCGATGGGGATAGGAGCCCCAAGTGCCAACTATTATCAAGGAACTATCGAACATGCTGCCAACCTGGTGTGGGCAAAGGGCATTGTCCCTCTAGCTGACTTATTTTCTCAAAAATTAGGTATTCCTGTTGCCATCACCAATGATGCCAATGCTGCAGCCTTGGGAGAGATGAACTATGGAGTGGCTAAAGGTATGAAAAATTTCATAGAAATCACTTTGGGTACAGGTGTTGGTTCAGGCATCGTGGCAAATGGTCAGTTACTATATGGATGTGATGGTTTTGCTGGAGAATTAGGTCATATGATTGTAAAACCTAACGGCAGACCATGTGGCTGTGGCAGAAAAGGTTGCTTGGAAACCTATTGTTCTGCAACAGGTGTCGTAAGAACGACCAAGGAAATGCTAAGCTTATCAGAAGAGAATACAACTCTAAGAACTATAGACCCAGAGAAACTTACATCATTAGACGTCTATCAGGCAGCCATCCAAGGGGATGCGTTTGCCCAAGAGGTATTTAGAAAAACAGGTGAAGCCATTGGTGAGGCTTGTGCCAATATAGCCACCTTCTTAAGTCCAGAGGCTTTTGTATTCTTTGGAGGATTGGCAAATGCCGGTGATTTGTTGTTTAAGCCTATCGAAGAAGCCTACAACAAACATGTTCTATATTTATATAAAGGTAAGGCTAAGTTCCTTAAAAGCGGATTGGATGGTGCCTCTGCCGCCATTCTAGGAGCTTCTGCCATTGGTTGGGAAATTTAATATATAAAAA
>CAVKNU010000152.1:0-4862 GCA_963657465.1 Lachnospiraceae bacterium | reverse complement strand
TTATTGAAAAAAATTATGATCTGCTGTCACAGTGGGCAGCAAACCATGTTATAGAAGCCATCAATGCATTTCAGCCTACTGCTGAGCGTCCTTTCGTTTTAGGTTTGCCTACAGGTTCTTCTCCTCAAGGCATGTATGCCGCATTGGTAAAGGCTGTGAAAGAAGGAAAAGTTTCCTTCAAACATGTACTCACCTTCAATATGGATGAGTATGTGGGACTTCCTGAGTCACATCCAGAGAGTTATCATTCTTTTATGGCTCACAATCTTTTCGACCACATTGATTGTCCTAAAGAAAACATCCATATATTGAATGGTAATGCAGAAAACTTGGAAGAAGAATGCCGCCATTACGAGAAAATGATAGAAGAAGCAGGTGGCATCGACCTCTTCATTGGTGGTATTGGTCCTGATGGACACATCGCTTTCAACGAGCCTTATTCTTCCCTCGCCTCTCGCACGAGAGTGAAGACTCTGACCACCGACACTCGTATCGCCAACTCTCGTTTCTTTGATAACGACCCAGAGAAAGTGCCAGCTTTGGCATTGACTGTAGGAGTAGGAACAGTTATGGCTGCCAAGGAAGTGATGATTCTCTGTAACGGTCACAACAAGGCTCGCGCTTTACAGGCTGCCATCGAAGGACCTGTCACTCAAGCTTGGACCATCAGTGCATTGCAGCTCCATCAGCATGGCATCATCGTTTGCGATGAGCTAGCTACAGATGAACTAAAGGTTGGCACTTATCGTTACTTTAAGGATATTGAAAAAAATAATCTTTAAAATGCCATCATTATGAGGCTAAATTTAAGTTCACAAATCGTACTCAACAAAGTACCTGTTGAATTCTACAAGCCTAAGACGACAGTAGAATACTCAGAAATCTCCAGAATGGAGAAAATCCATACCGACATCTTTGCTTCTATCAGTGAAGGTGCCATTCATATTGCCGACAGTATTGAGACTGGTATCAAGGCTGCCCAGCATGATGGCAAGTTTTACGTGATGGCTTTGGGCACAGGTTCTTCCTTGACTCCTGTTTATGAGGAACTAGTCAAACGATACGAGGAAAAAAAGATTAGTTTCCGCAATGTCATCGTATTCAATGCATACGAATTCTATCCACTCCAAAAGGATAGTAGCATGCGAAGCATCAACCAACTGAAGGAGAGATTCCTAAACCATGTGGATATAGCCGAACAAAATATATTCTCACTGGATGGCTTTGTGGCTCAAGATGCCGTACAAGATTGCTGCCGCCTCTATGAGCAACGTATCAAGACTTTTGGCGGTTTGGACGTAGCCTTACTAGGCATCGGCCGCATGGGAAATATTGCAGCCAACGAACCAGGTTCTGGCATCCAGTCGGTAACTCGTTTGATTTTGATAGGTAATACTTCTCGCGAGGAAATGGAAAACAGTGGCAACACGAAAGAACAAGTACCTCCATGCTCTCTGACCATGGGTGTAGCCACCTTGCTTTCTGCCAAAAGTATTTACTTGACAGCATGGGGTGAGGAAAAGGCAGAAATTATGCAAAAAGTAGTTGAAAGTTCTATCACCGACACTCTCCCAGCCTCTTTCCTTCAAACCCATCCTAATGCGCACGTCATACTCGACCTAGGAGCTGCCGCTCATCTCACTCGCATCGAGCATCCTTGGTTGGTTACTTCTTGCCAATGGACAGATAAATTGGTACGTTCGGCATTGGTATGGCTCTGCCAAAAGATACATAAACCTATCTTGAAACTTACTAATAAGGATTATAATGAGAATGGTCTCAGTGAGTTGTTAGCGCTTTATGGCTCTGCTTATAATGCCAACATCAAGATATTCAACGATTTGCAGCACACGATTACAGGATGGCCAGGTGGTAAGCCAAATGCTGATGACACCTATCGTCCTGAACGTGCCAAACCTTATCCTAAGCGTATAATTGTATTCTCTCCTCATCCAGATGATGATGTCATTTCAATGGGTGGAACTATTCGTAGATTGGTTCAGCAAAAACATGATTTGCACATTGCTTATGAGACATCTGGTAACATTGCTGTTGGTGATGAGGAAGTTACAAGATTCATGCATTTTATCAATGGATTCAACCAGATATTTGCAGATTCTAAGGACAGTGTTATTTCCAATAAATACAAAGAAATCAAAGAGTTCTTCAATCATAAGAAGGAAAGTGATTTCGACACCAAGGATGTACTAACCATCAAGGGCTTGATTCGTCGTGGTGAAGCTCGTACCGCTTGTACATACAATAAGATACCACTCGATCATGTTCACTTCTTGGATTTGCCATTCTATGAGAGTGGAAAGATTGAGAAACTACCTATGACCGAGAAAGACGTTGAGATAGTACGTCATTTGTTGCAAGAAGTAAAACCTCATCAGATTTATGTGGCAGGCGACCTTGCCGATCCTCACGGAACCCATAAGAAATGTACCGATGCCGTGCTTGCTGCCATCGACCTTGAGAAAGAGGCTGGTGCTGAATGGCTGAAGGAGTGCAAGATATGGATGTATCGTGGCGCATGGGCTGAATGGGAAATAGAAAACATTGAAATGTGTGTACCTCTTAGCCCTGAAGAGTTGAGAGCTAAGCGAAACTCCATCTTGAAACATCAGTCACAAATGGAAAGCGCACCTTTCTTGGGTAATGACGAACGCTTGTTCTGGCAACGTGCAGAAGATCGCAACCGTGGAACAGCGAAGTTATACGATGAGTTAGGTCTTGCTTGTTATGAGGCAATGGAGGCTTTCGTTGAATATAAACCTCTCTAATTGATAAAATTTGTCATTAAGATAATGTAAAAAGAGTTGTTTTTGGGGAACAAAAAAAGAGCGGCGCTTCCTGTTTTTATGCAGGATAGCGCCGCTTGCATCTATTTGGAAATATGAAGTTTTACACTATTTATTTTCATTACACTCTAGCTACAATTTGCTCAGAAGTCAACTCATTGTCTTGAGCCATCTTCTGATAGTCGTAACGGTCATAAAGTCCCTTCTTAATACCAAAACAAAGGGTCTTCATATCACTATTACCATAGAAACGAGCTATCTTCTCACCGAATCCACCTTCCAGTGCACCATCTTCGAGGGTGATAACCTTCTCATGGTCAGCCTTGAGACCTTCAAGCATCTCCTCATCGAGTCCTGTGATATAGCGAGGATTGATAAGTGTGGCATCAATATCCTTCTGTTCTTTGAGCATAGCAACCACCTGCTTGCCCAAACCGTAGAAAGCACCCAAAGCTACGATGGCTACCTTGCTACCCTTATGAGTCATCTTAAAGCGATTCAAATTGCCATAATCTTCCTCAAAATTCTCATCACTATGCACCACAGCCCCACCAGGTACGCGAATAGCCACTGGATGCTCTGTTTGCTGGATACCCCAAGTCATCATCGCCTTATATTCCTCCCAACACGTAGGAGCTAAATAAACGAGGTTAGGGATATTGCTCAACATAGGAATATCGTAGAAACCGATGTGGGTAATATCATTCATGCCATACATGGAAGCCAAGAAGACATTGATGAGAGCAGGATTACCATTGATACAAAGATCCTGTGCTATTTGGTCGTAAGTACGCTGGATGAATGTGCTATATACATTATATACAGGACGAAGACCACCCTTTGCCATACCTGAAATCATAGCTACAGCTTGTTCTTCTGCTATACCAACATCCACATGTTGAACACCAGCTTCCTCACGACGAGCCTTGAAGAAACCTGCTACAGTAGGAGTACCCGAGGTCACAGTTACGAGATGCTTATCCTTTTTCATTTCTGCAAGCAAGAACTCTGCTGTCAGATTGCCATAATCCTCTGCATTGCTTGTATTCTTCAATTTACCAGTCTCTAGGTCAAAAGGCATGCTCCAGTGCCACTGTTCCTTGTTTTCCTCAGCAGGTGCATAGCCCTTACCTTTTTCTGTATGGATATGAATGACGATAGGATGATCGATGTCTTTTACTTCCTCAAAAGTCTTAATCAGTGTCTCTACATCATTGCCATCAGCCACATATTTATAATCCAAGCCCATTGCACGGAAAAGATTACACTCAGCCTTGCCATTGGTCTCACGAAGCAAAGCCAGATTCTTGTAGAGACCACCATGGTTTTCTGCGATACTCATCTCATTATCATTCACGATGATAATGATACCGGTACCTAGTTCACCAGCTTCATCAAGGCCTTCGAGAGCTTCTCCACCACTCAATGAACCATCACCAATTACTACTACGATGTTTTCCTTAGTTCCCTTGATGTCGCGAGCTTTCTGAAGACCTGTAGCAAGAGAAATCGAAGTAGATGTATGACCTAGCTCAAACTGGTCGTACTCTGGAGATTCAGCAGGACTACTATAGCCAGAGATTTCTTGGAAACGACTGTTGTCATAATAACCGAATGCACGACCTGTCAACATCTTATGTGGATAACTCTGGTGAGACACATCAAATACAAACTTATCCTCAGGACAGTTGAATACATAGTGCATAGCAATGGTAGTCTCTACAATACCAAGGTTAGGACCTACGTGGCCACCTATATTACTGTCACGGTTTAATACACCGTCACGGATTTCCTTTGCCAATACAGGAAGCTGCTCAATAGAGAGCGCCTTCACATCTTTAGGTGATTGAATCTTCTCTAAATACATATCTTCTTAATCTTATAAAATTCTATTATCAGTTTACGGTTGCAAAAGTACTATTTTTCCATTAATACCCTATTATCTAGATTACTGATAGATGGAACGAAATTACAGAAAAAGAAAAAAGGCTTCCAAGAGCAATGTTTCATCATCTACTCTTGAAAGCCTTTTTATTTCACTCGAACCAAAGAGATTAT
>CAVKNU010000151.1:0-6305 GCA_963657465.1 Lachnospiraceae bacterium | reverse complement strand
GGCATCACCTATCTACCTATTTATTATTGCATGTTCTTCCAAAATGATAGGGTGGAGGATGAGGAAAGCCTTGTGATTCCAGAGGTGGAACTGCCGATATAACTGTTGTAAATTAATGGAGATTGCCTATGTTTTAGGTGTAAAAATGCAATAAGTTGCCTATGCTTTAGGAAAGTTTTGCTTTATTTTTGCCTATGTTTTAGGAAAATTCCATATTTTTGGGTGCGTGATAAGAAGGGCTCTAATGCAGAGGTAGATTTTGTATGGCAATATCGGTTAGCCATACTTCCGATAGCTTCCGCCTCATCAATCTCCCGTTTTATTATGTAGGTGTGCTCGACAAGGTGCTGGAAAAATATGTAGGAAAAGAGAAAATCATCCCTTAATGATGAAATTATCCCTCAAATATTTGCCCAGCTAAATTCTTTTCATTACTTTTGCAGTTGTCATTCTGCGGATTGCTGGCGATGAGACGCTGGCGTGAATCCAAGGCTTGGCCTATTTTTAGAGAAAGGCGTTCATAACGTTTTCTTCTGACCTTTTCGAAAATTAGGGACTTTCGGATTGTGGTGTTCAGAGGGAGATGGCAAATGGACGTCTACCCATATCGTGTATTTACACGGCACAAGTGCGCCCTTTCGTAAGGAAGGGTGTACTTTGTGCTATATGTATATATGCTTTGTTTGGCGTAGGCATCTGTTGCTTCTTATCCTTGACACCATAGGTCCCCTAATACCTCGAAAGGCAAGGATTGCTGAAGTGATATGATTCCTACGCCATTTCTTTTAGGATAGTATTGTTTTTCTTTTATTCTCGCTTAGGGAGTCAGCGAATGAAGGAAAAGAAAATGGCAAAAAGGAAAATCCATAAGATAGATGACTTTATAAACAGTATATTTGAGGGTGATTGCTTGGAAATTATGAAGCAATTGCCAGATAATTCAATAGACATGGTCTTATGTGATTTGCCTTATGGTACGACTCAGAACAAATGGGATAGTGTGATACCTTTAGATGAACTTTGGCGACAGTATCGAAGAATAGTTAAGGCTGATGGGGCAATCGTCTTGACTTCCCAAGGTATGTTCACGGCAGAGTTGATGGTTAGCAATCCCAAGATGTTTCGATATAAGTGGGTTTGGGAAAAGTCCAAGTCAACCAATTTCTTAAATGCCAAGAAACAGCCTTTGCGTAAGCATGAAGACGTATGTGTCTTTTATCAGAAACAACCAGTTTATCATCCCCAGATGATAGAAGGAGAACCATACGACAAAGGTATTCGTAAGAATCAGTTGAGTGGAAGTTATGGCGACTTCCAGCCAGTTCATGTGCATAGTGATGGCAAGCGTTATCCTACTGACATCATCTATTTCAAGACAGCGGAAAGTGAAGGCAAAGTATTTCATCCTACTCAAAAGCCTGTGGAACTTGGACGTTATTTTGTAAGAACATACACCAATCCAGGTGATATAGTCCTCGATAATACTTCAGGAAGTGGTAGCTTCTTGGTTTCTGCTCTTTTAGAAGGGAGAAACTTCATTGGTATAGAGAAAAATGAAAATGTGGCTTTGTTTAAGAAGGGTGATATTGATTATATATCAGTGACTAAGCAACGTTTGCATGATGCTTGGAATCGTATGTCACAAGATGTAAAAGAGTCTCTGGAATTGTTGAACTTATTAAAGGAGTTTTAGGTATGGCAGACATTAAAGTCAATTATAATGAACGTTCGTGGGCAATAGAAATGATTACTCAAATCAATTTCATTGCAGAGAAAAATGATTTGCTTATCAAAAGAGCAGGAGGGGAATCTACGGTATCTGTGAATCCACAACTTCGTATGTTCCCTGATGTTATCCTTTATGGAGATAAGAATCTGACCACGATTTTACAAGGTTGGGAATTAAAAATGCCCGATGTGCCTATTACTGATGAAACTTTTGTGAAGGATGCACAAAGAAAGGCAAGAACTTTACATTTGGATAGTTGCGTAATTTGGAATTTCAGTTATGTGCAGTTCTACATATATAATAAAGAGACGGATGCTTTCGGAATGGTAAGACAATGGTCTCATCCGCAAATTCAAACTCGTCAAGATGTACAAACTTATCATGAGGATTGGGAGAAAACACTTTATGATGTAGTGTTGGCTGTAAATGATTATCTGAAGACACATCAGTTGAGACGTACTTCACTTGGTGATGTGTTATCTGATTCAGCCATAGACCTGTTGATGAATGGTTACAAATATGCCGTTGCTGATAACTTGAAGCAGAAGGCAAACTTGGATTCTGTTATGGAAGCAAGGTTAAACTTGTGGTGGAAAGAGGAGAGCACTGAGTATAAGTTTGATGAAACGGATATGTATCTGGCTTATGCGAGAAATATAATTTTGAATTGGGCTTATAGGATTTTGTTCGCTCATCTGATTAAGCAACGCCAAAATGCAGCCTTACTTGTGGATAAGATTGATTTCCAAACAACTCCTGTTGAGGCTGATGAAATATTTAGGAAGATAACGGCAAAATGCGATTTCTATAATGTCTTTGCTGGTATGCGTTATGCGGATGTCTTGCCTTCCAATGCTTGGGCTGCATTGGTGGAGTTTTCGTTGTTCCTTCGTGAGCACGGAGCGGTATCCATCAATCAAACCATGTTTCAATATGTCTTGGAACGTACGGTGAAACGCACAAAGCGAAATTTTAACGGACAGTTTCCTACACCAAGCGTCTTGGCTCGAATATTGGTGAAGATGACTGTGCATAATTGGCAAGAAGACTGTGCCGACCCTTGTTGTGGAACAGGTACGATTCCGCATGAACTGATAGAAATCAAAAGTGGAAAGATTGGCATGTCTAAGGCGGTTGCAACGACTTGGGCTAGCGATAAGTATAAGACTCCTTTGCAAGTAGCAAATTTGAGCATGGTGTCATGTGATACCATCAATAAAGCCAATCGCTTGTTCCAAAGAAATGCCTTTGAATTGAGGGTGGGTGATGTTGTGAATATTGTCAATCCTATGGATGGTGAAATGATGGAAGTAACAATTCCATCTTTTGGGGCAATCTGCTCGAATCTTCCGTTTGTCTCTTTTGAGAATATCTCGGATGAAGACAAGGTTCTGATGGAAAAGTATGTCGATGCTAAAGTCATGGATAAGAAGTCAGATTTATGTTATGGTATGGTACTTTATCTATCTTCGCTTCTGAAGAATAATGGTTATCTTGGTGTTATAGTCTCTAATGCTTGGTTGGGAACAAAGGCTGGTGAAAAGTTTTACCATGCCTTAACTGAACTTTATCACTTGGAACAAGTGCATATCAGTGGTAAGGGAAGATGGTTTCAGAATGCAGATGTAGTAACAACAATTCTTATTTTGCGAAAGAAAGCCAAAGGTGAAGTGGCTATGCAAAGTACAAGCTTCTTTGTTTGGAAGAGGTCTTTGGAAAGCATTGGCAATGATTCTGATTTGGAGCAAGAAATCGTAAGTGCATCTTTGTTGAATAGTGTGAGTGATTTTTCTGTTATCAAACAATCGGTCTATACGGAGAAACAAATTGAAGACTTGAAGTCTTTGAACATGTCTTACAATGCAATGTTTCATGATGTTTTGTGGTTATTGGATATAAAGGACAGACTTGTACCATTGAAATCTCTATTCAAGGTGTTTCGAGGGAGTCGTAGAGGATGGGATCCGCTGTTCTTTCCTACAGGTAATGTAGAAATAGAAAAGGAATTTTTGAAGCCAGCTTTGGTTAATGCGAAGAACTTGGACAGTCTGATGGCAAAACCTGATAGGAAAGCTTTTTGCTGTGGGGAGAGTTTGGAGGTTCTTGAAGAAGAAAGTCCCAATGCTTATCGCTGGATAAAGAAGTTTGAGCCTTTGAAAAATGGTGTTGGCAAACCTTTGGTGGAAGTATTGGCTCGTTCTAATGAAAAGTGGTATGAGATGAAACCTAATGAAGTTGCGCAATTCTTTACCATGATGAATCCTGATAGTAGATTCTTCTTTGGGAGATTCGAGGAGCCAACATTCATTAATCAGCGACTTATTGGTTTGCTGGCAAAAGACACTATGGTGGATATGGAGTTATGTCATGCTTTGCTCAACTCGGTTTTAATGAAATTCTTTGTTGAGGCTGTGGGCTTTGGACGAGGCTTGGGTGTGCTTGACATTAATAAAGAAAGCATAGCCAATTGCTTCATGCTAAATCCTTCGTTATTGTCTTCGGAAAGTATTTCTGAGATAAAGGAACAATTTCATCATGTGTTGACAAAAAATATAATGACAATAGAGGAAGAACTGAAGGATGAGGAATGGATGTCCTTTAACCGAACGATGCTAAGAGCATTTGGACTAGAGCAATATTACCTGCGAATTTGTAATTCTTTGTTGTCTATGCGACAAGTTAGAAAGACTGCTCGTGAAGAGAAGAAAAAGCAAGTTATAGTTAGGGGTATAGAACAATCGAAACAGATAGATGTTAAAGATTCTGTCTTTACAACTGCAATGGCTGCTGAGCCTCGTAAGTCTCATGGGTAAGCTTATGCGGTCTGTTATTCCTAAAGCAACTCTGTACGAACTTTATTATAATGATGTATAGTAGCCTTTTATGAAGGGATGATATTGCGCTTCTATACAGGTTAACATTGCGCTTCATTATAGGTTGTCAAACGTGAATATGAAGGGCGTCCCACGACCGTCAGCCGGTTAGCCCACGGTCGTGACACGGTTGGCTGACGACCGTGAGACGAGCGGCTGACGGTAGTGACACGCCCGACAAAGCTAACTTTTCATCCCAACGAAGCTAGCTTCTAACCCCTGCAAACCTATGTTCTCATCCTTGCGCACCTATGTTTTCGTCTCGACAATTATACCTTTTACTTCCTATTGTGGTAGCTTCTCGTTTTGGCAAGCCCATTCATACACAGGCTGAATGGTGATAGACACACCGTTTATCTCAGTCTCTTCATACTCATGGTCTGTCAAGAGAAGCAAGTTCTTGCATTTTGTCTGCTTATGCGCCAACAGCAATCCGTTGATTTCCCTTTTTCTGGTCTTTTCATTAGAAATGTCGTATGAAACCTGTATGCACTGCAACACCTTGTTGCCATTGCAAACAACAAAATCGCATTCTCCTGACCTATCTTTCAAGTAATAGACATCCCAACCCTCAAAGTGGCAACGGCGAATCAGATGGATAAGTACAATGGTCTCTAGTCGCCAACCTAGATTGTCGCCAGCAAAGGCATTTTCTCTCTTGTTCATCAGAGCCACATCTATTGCGTACAGTTTTTCTTGTGTAACACGCAACTTGCTCTTGGCGGAGTATTTCTTTACTCCAATCAACAGATAGGCTTGCTTGAGATAGTCGATGTAGTTCCTTACGGTATGAGGAGACTTGAAACCAAACGTATCGGTAAGCTCGCTGATGGCAGGTACTACTGGGGATATGTTCAGAAGATGGTTTGCCATATTCTCGAAGTTGGCTGGAAAGGCGATGTTGTAACGTTGCTCAATGTCTCTTTTCAAGACATTGTTCACCAAGTTGGATATATATAGCCTTTCGTTCTTGATGAGCATCAGCTCAGGAAATCCACCTTGCTGCATGTACTTGTCGAAAGTTTCCCTGCAATGCGCAATGCCTTTTGTCGTAAAGTCCTTGGTATTTACATCTTTTATTTGGCAGTATTCCTCGAAAGAGAAAGGAAAAAGGGGAATCTCACAACTTCTTCCAGTCAAATGGGTAGCCAAGTCGTTGCTGAGAAGTTTGGCGTTGCTACCTGTCAGCACAACGTGCATCTTGGTTCGGAGCAGTCGGTTGACAAACAGAGGCCAACCTTCCACATTCTGTATCTCATCCAAAAAAATGTAATGGAAGTCACCATATATCTTGTAGAGTACTTCCAAGATGTCGTTGAGCTGATTAGTCTGCAAGCCTGCAAGACGCTCATCGTCAAAATCCACATAGGCGAATGGCTCTTCTGTGTGCTGCAATACTTGAAAGCATAATGTTGATTTCCCACAGCGGCGTACACCTATGATGACTTGGGCTTGTGGGCTGTTTAAGTCCACAAGCTGCTCTTCTTGTCGGGAACAAAGTCTTTCGGTCCTCCGACTCTCTATTTCTGCTTTTTGGTCACTCAGAATGAGTTCCAGGTTTCTCTTGTCTGTAACTTCCTGTTTCATAGGCGCAAAGATAAAACAAAATTCTGGTTCAACGCCTTATTTTACAAGTTTTAATCAATTTCAATGCCTTATTTTACATATTTTGCAAATTTTCAATGCCTTATTTTACAAGTTTT
>CAVKNU010000150.1:0-6362 GCA_963657465.1 Lachnospiraceae bacterium | reverse complement strand
CTCTTGCACCAATTGAGCAATAAGGTTTATACCGTGAATGCACAGGGAAGAACCGAAATGTGGTATAATACGATACCTCGTTATATGATGCTGTCGTTGGCATTCAAATTGAGTAAAAGTCCTAAGAAATAAATCCTTGATGCTTGAGGGCTTCCATAAAACCTTGGCTCATGGCTTCACAATCCTTCTTGGTGTAACGGATGTCTGTGAAGACTTGGGCTAGGGTTTCTTTGTTGTTGATGCGCACGAACTCCTGGTTCTCAGGCAAGGCTTCTTTCTCAGCATAGAAATCGTCAATCTTGTCAGGAGTATAGTCGGAGAATGTCTCCTCATGGATTATAGCACGAAGAGGTAAGCGGTCGCTTTTTGTAGGATGCTCATCTGGCCATCCCAAGGTGATGGTGGCCACAGGCATTACGAGCTGAGGCAAGTGGAGTGTGTCAATGATGAGCTGAGGCATATAGACAGTGGTGCCCAAGAAGCAAGTGCCGAGACCAGCCTCTTCTGCCAGATTACAGAATGTTTGGGTGAAGAGTAAGGCATCTGTGGCAGCATTCATAAAGGAAAGAATGTTGTCATAACCAGGCACGGCCTTGCGGTATTCTGCCCAGAGAGTGGTGCGGCGATAGTCGGCACAGATGGTGAGAACGACAGGAGCACCAGTCACCATAGGTTGGTTGAAGTGGGCAGGGGCCAATGCCTTCTTGCCTTCCTCACTACGTGTGATGACAACACTATAGAGCTGGAGGTTTCCCATGGTTGGAGTGCGCTCAGCCTCTTCGATGAGACGATGGAGCAACTCGTTGGAAACCTCTCGGTCGGAATATTTGCGGATGGATGTTCTGTTCTTTATTGATTCCATATTTGTATAATATAATAAATGTGTAATAACTGTTCTAATCAGAGGCAAAGGTAGTAAAGATTTCTAAAATGTACAACTTTCTTGGGGTATTTTCATTAATTATGTGCCAAAACTTTCATATTTTAGAAATAAAAGGTTAATTTTGCACACGAATGTAATATTTAGGAAAATGGAAAAAGCAAATCATATAACTCTTAGCGATGCAGGCAAGGCTTTGGTAGAGAAATTCTCGCAAGAGCTGGCACAGTTTCGAAACCAATTTTCTAATGATATAGAAGAGCAGAAACTCCTACATGAATGTTTACTGGAGGAGATGAATGCGCAGTTGGGGACGCTGTCTTATCATCCGAATGTGATGGAGGTACGCCCACAGGAACTGGAATGTGATGTGGTGAGATTTCAGAATAATAAGGAGAAATGGGTGGCTTTGGTGGGCTTGCTCAATGGTCATCCTTACGAAATATTTACAGGTCTGCAAGATGAAGACGAAGGCATCATGCTTCCTAAGTCGGTGACCAAAGGAAAAATAGTGAAAACTGTACTTGGAGAAGGACAGAAGCGATACGACTTCCAGTTTGTCAATAAACGTGGTTATAAGATAACGGTGGAAGGATTGAGCGAGAAGTTTAATCCAGAGTATTGGAATTATGCCAAGTTGATTTCAGGTGTATTGCGTTATCGCATGCCTATCGAGCATGTTATCAAGCTTGTGAGTCAACTTCAGCTTACCTCTGAGAGTATCAATACTTGGAAGACGGGTGTGGAGCGAGCTCTCAAAAAATATGTAGGAGAAGACGTGAACCAGAAAAAGGAGGATTCGTATGGTGATGACGTTCGGTAGTTGTATTTATCTGAAGAATATTCGCTTGCATGCTTATCACGGTGTGCTGGAACAAGAGCGCATAGTGGGTAATGATTATGTGATAAATGCAGAGATTGACTATGATTTCTCATGTGCCATGCAGACGGATGATTTGCGACACACCATCAGTTATGCCGAGGTGTACGACCTCATTGTAGAAGAGATGGCTGTGCCTAGTCGTCTCTTGGAACATGTGGTGGGAAGAATTGGAGAACGCTTGTTTCAGACCTATCCCTCTGTACATGAATTGACACTGTCTATCACCAAGGTAAATCCTCCTATGGGTGGTGACTGTGATGGGGCAGGTGTGCAAGTTCACTTAATAAATGATAAAACTGAATGCCAATCTTAGGTTTTCTGCTGTAAAATGATTAATTTTGCAAAATCATTAGAAAAGTATGTTTAAAAAGACAACTCTTATATTGATTCTGTTGATGACGTTGGCATTGGAAGTGTTCTCTGCCAATCGTCGTTTTACGCTTGTGATAGACGCTGGTCATGGTGGTCATGATGCGGGAGCATTGGGTACGATGTCGAAGGAGAAGGATATCAATCTGTCGGTGGCATTGCAATTTGGTAAGTATGTGGAGCGCAATCTTCCTGATGTAAAGGTTATTTATACGCGCAAGACGGATGTCTTTATTCCTTTGAAGGAACGTGCCAATATTGCGAATCGTGCCAATGCCGACTTATTTATCTCAGTTCATACCAATGCCTTACCTGCCGGAAAGATAGCTCGTGGCTTTGAGACTTATTCGCTTGGTATGCACCGTGCCAAGGACAATTTGGATGTGGCTATGCGAGAGAACTCTGTCATTTCGATGGAGCAGGGGTATCAACAGACTTATCAGGGATTTGACCCAAAATCTTCGGAAAGCTATATCATCTTTGAGTTTATTCAAGGTAAGAATATGGAGCGAAGTGTGGAAATAGCTCGTATGATACAGAATAGTGTGTGTGCGAATGCCAATCGTCCTAATAAGGGGGTACATCAAGCAGGATTCTTGGTGTTGCGTGAAACCTCCATGCCTAGTTGTTTGATAGAATTGGGCTTTATCACGACACCGGATGAGGAAGCTTTGCTGAATTCATCGAGTAGGGTAGATGACATAGCACAGGCCATCTATCAAGGTTTTGTGCAGTACAAGAACAAGTATGATCGAAATGTGCAGGTGCCTTATCGCCCTACGGCTGAAGAGAAAACTGAAGTTCCCTCTATAATCCCAGAAAACTACAAAAACTCCAAGGCAAGGGGGACTACAGAAACGAGAGTGACATCCGTGAAGAAAGTTGTCACTTCGAAGCCTGTGGCAGTAGAGAAAAAGTCTGTGGTAGCAGAAAAAGAAGAGCATACGAAGGAGAGTGCTCCTATCTTTAAACTGCAGATATTTGTGAGCAATCGAAACCTTCGTCAAGGAGATGCTCATTTCAAGGGTGAGACCCAGTATGATTCCTTCCAAGAGAATGGGTTGGTGAAATATACAATGGGTGCTTCCACGAATTATAATGAAATTTATAAGCTGAGAAAGAGCTTGGCTGAGAAATTCCCAGAGTCGTTTATCATCGCTTTCAAGAATGGGCAGAAATATGACATCAGCCAGGCGATAAAAGAATTTAAACAGAACAAAAACAAATAAGAATGAAAATAACCAAGGAAATAAAGATAGCTCTTGTGGCTATTGTCGGTATCTTGATTATGTACTTTGGAATTAACTTTCTGAAGGGCATCAATCTGTTCTCTTCCAACAATTATTATTATCTCACCTTTGATGACATACAGGGCTTGGGGGCTTCTACTCCAGTGTATGCCGATGGTTATAAGGTGGGAACAGTAGATGGAGTGGATTTTGATTATTCTCAGAGTGGTCCTATCAAGGTGAAGGCCGATATTAATAAGGAGCTTCGCATTCCGAAGGGTAGTCAGGCAGAGATTGTGAAAGACTTGATGGGCAATCTGCAGGTGAACCTCCTCTTGGCTAACAATCCTCGTGAGCGCATAGAGCCAGGAGGCATCATCCCAGGGGCTGTGAATGCAGGTGCATTGGGTAAGGTATCAGCCATGGTACCTACGATAGAGAAAATGTTGCCAAAACTAGATTCCATCTTGGGAAGTCTGAATGCTTTGTTGGCAGACCCAGCTTTGGCTGCATCCTTGCACAACATCCAGACTATTACAGGCGATTTGACCGTATCTACCAAGGAATTGAATACCTTGATGGCAGGACTGAACAAGCAAGTGCCAGGCATGATAAACCGTGCCAATGGTGTGCTCGACAATACCAACCGACTGACCTCTAACTTGGCTTCACTAGATGTAGAAGGTACATTGATCAAGGTGAATAAAACCTTGGAGAGTGCTCAAGCATTTGCTGATAACTTGAACAACAATAAGGGAACCTTGGGATTGTTGATGAATGATCCTCAGCTCTATAACAACTTGAATGCAACGATGCGTGATGCCGATTCGTTGGTTGTCAACTTGAAGCAGCATCCTAAGCGTTACGTACATTTCTCATTGTTTGGTAAGAAAGATAAGTAGAGATATAGTAGATATAGCTGATAGCCAGCTATTTTGCTTTGCTCAGATGGAAGAGAATCGCGGAAGAATGTAAAAAGACAACATTCTTCTGCGATTTAATTTTTTATAAAATAGTGAGAAAGATTTGCAATTCTGCTTTTGTTTTTATAATTTTGCAGATGTTTTCGCACTATTTAAGCGGGAATGTAATATAATTGTAAGATTGATAAAATTTAATAATGCTAGCAAATCCAAAGGCTCTCTGGGAAAATTGTCTTGCACTTGTGCGTGATAATGTCTCAGAACAGCAATATAAAACATGGTTCAAGCCAATCGTTTTTGAGTCGTACAAACCATCGACCAAGACGCTGTTGGTGCAAGTTCCGAGTGCATTCGTTTTCGAATACTTGGAACAGAACTTCGTGGATTTGTTAAGTAAGGTGCTTCATCAGAATTTTGGCGAAGGCATCCGTCTTACTTACCGTGTGGTAGTGGTGAAGGATACCCCAGGTGGTTCTACTCCATTGCCTCTTGATCCTACTGATGCGAAAAAGAAGGAGGAACCAGAACAGCCTGATGATATCGACACTCAGTTGGACCCTAAACTCACCTTTAATAATTATGTAGAGGGTGAGAGCAACAAGCTGCCACGCTCGGTGGGATATTCTATCGCAGAGCATCCGAACACCACCCAGTTTAATCCTATGTTCATCTATGGTCCATCGGGTAGTGGAAAAACACATTTGGTGAATGCCATCGGACTGAAGACAAAGCAGGTGTATCCTCAGAAACGTGTGCTCTATGTGAGTGCACGCTTGTTTCAGACGCAATATACAGATGCTGTCCTTAATAACAAGTCGAATGAGTTTATCAACTTCTATCAGTCTATTGACATGTTGATTGTGGATGATATTCAAGAATGGGCAGGCAAGGCTAAGACTTTAAACACTTTCTTCCATATCTTCAATCACTTGTTTAGAAATGGAAAGCGTATTATTTTGGCAAGCGATCGTCCTCCTGTGGATTTGAAAGATATGCCCGATCGTTTGTTGACTCGTTTCTCTTGTGGATTGGTATGTGAGTTGGAGAAGCCTAATATCAAGTTGTGTGTAGACATCTTGAGCAACAAGATACGCCGTGATGGATTGAAGATTCCAGAGAATGTCATCTCGTTTATTGCCCAGACTTGCAATGGCAGTGTGCGTGACTTGCAGGGTGCCATCAATGGTTTGCTTGCCTATAGCATCGTGTACAATAGCAATATCGACATACGATTGGCTGAGCGTGTCATCAAGCGTGCCGTGAAGGTGGATGATAAGCCTCTCACCATTGATGACATCGTAGAGACGGTTTGCAACCATTACAATGTGACGGTGACTGCCGTAAACAGCAAGAGCCGTAAGCGTGACTATGTGGTGGCTAGACAGGTGACAATGTATTTGGCACAGAAATACACTAAGATGCCTGCATCTAGAATAGGCAAACTCGTTGGAAATCGCGACCATAGCACAGTTATCCACAGTTGTTCAAAAGTAGAGGAACGTCTGAAGATAGATCAGGATTTCTGTGATGAACTGGTGAGCATAGAGAATGCCTTTAAGCTCAAGAAATAAAGAAATGCATGAACCCTTGGTATAGTTGGTTTTAGTTTATATAAATGAAATAAAAAAGGAAGTCTGTTGCTTGTATAACTTGACTTCCTTTTTCTGTTATTATACTTTCATCATTCTCTTCCATTTGAAATATCCAGCGATGGCGATGATGACGTAGAGACCGTAGAGACCTGCCTTGAAAGGGATTCCTTTTACGATATAGAGGTAGAAGCAAACGGCATCCACGACAATCCAGAAGAACCATTGCTCGATGTACTTGCGAGCCAAAGCCCACAGTCCCACGAAGCTCAAGGCATTGGTAAAGCTGTCTTGCAAAGGCACATTGCTATTGGTGAAGGTCACCAATATATAATAGATAATGCCCCAGGCTGCCAAAAAGAAGACGAGGGTAGGGAGATAGAGCTTCTTTCGCATGTGAGTGATGGGAAGTTCCTCCTCTGCCTTCTGGTCGGGCTTCTTGCCAAACTTCCATACGGCATAACCATAGATGGCAGCCACAGTATAGTA